>NZ_JBHZPF010000039.1:0-47226 GCF_042787975.1 Peribacillus sp. YIM B13482 | reverse complement strand
AAAGCGAGCATCTGGAGGGGAAATCAACCACAACTCACTACCTGGTAAATAGCAACAAAGTATGTGAAAACAGCCTTCATTTTAAATTAGAAGCGCTTTCATTCCAGTTAACCAAAACGACTCTTCAGAAGTTATCACCCTAGTTTATGTAATCACTGTCTTGTTTGATAATCAAGCTGACCATGTTCATTAAAAATCGTTATTTGCCTAACCGAAATGGACGAAGTCAAATAGTTGCTTATAGTAAATTATGTTATGTGAAATGAAAAACCAGTAATGGAAAATCCATTACTGGTTATATCGGCCCATCCTTTAAATTTTTAGTACTTATTAAAAGAAAAATCGTAATATCATCAAGGAAAGCACTCCAATCATAACCGTACCCAAGAGACTCCTCGTAAAAATGGCAACCAGGAAAGCTGGTAAAGCTGCGGCTAAATTCAATGCATTATCCTTAATTGAAAAGACCTGTTCCGATAATAGTAGCTCTTGAGCCAACAACGCCGCCATTACAGCCACTGGCACATGCTTCAGCCAGTCAATGCCCCACTCAGGAATCTGCATTTTACTAAGCAGCATCAATGGAACGACTCTAGGTATGAAAGTTACAATCGAAGTCCCTATGATGACAACAAGGATATATCCGCTTATTTCCATCTGCCAATCACCATCCCTATCGTTGAAGCTACAATCGTCGCTACTATGACGCCAGTACTGCCAGGAAAGAAGAAGCTTACTGCAACAACGATTAATATGCTGCTAATTGCGACTGCAAGATCTATAAAAAAGGCTTTTTTACTTAAAATTTGCAAAACTAAAAGGCCGATGAACATCGCTGGCAAGGCGAAGTCCATCCCATATTTTTCGGGATCAGGAATCCATTGTCCAAAGAAACCGCCGGCCATATTTGCAATGAACCAATTTAAATAGGCTGCAAGATTCAAACCAAGCATCCATTTAAAATCGAGTTGTTTCTTTTTCTGTGCTGATGTGACGGCCACCCCAAACGTTTCATCCGTTAATAGGGCTCCCGTTATCATGTTTTGTTTCAAACTTTGATGCCTGAAATATGGTGCCAATGCAGCACTAAGTAAAAGATGACGACTGTTAACAAAAAAAATCGTAAAAATAATGGCCGATACTGGATGACTTGCAGCTATCATCCCAGCCGCTATGAATTGTCCTGACCCTGCATAGAGTAAAAGCGACATAAATGCCACTTCAATCATACTTAAGCCTGACGTTTTTTCTACGACTCCTGCAGCAAAACCGATACTTAAATATCCCAATAATGTAGGTATACAATCCTTAACTCCTTGCCAAAAGCCTTCCCCTCCTTTAACTTCGGAAAAGCCATCACTTTTCCATTCAGCACTATCCTGACTCATAAGAATTCCACCCTTATTTTAATAAGTTCCTTCAATTCCCCCCCAGCTTGCCGAGCAGAATTGGCAACTCACTATATATTTCAATGATTTCTTCTATCCGCATTCTCACTAAACCGCTTGAAGAAGGGGCAACGAATTCCATTGTCCGCTTCGATGAAGGATCTCCTTGCAGCCCCCAAAAGATCTTCCGTAATTGACGATATTCCTGATAGACACCCTTGCCAACAAAACAGACAAGTTTAGGTTTATACTTTTCAATTTTCCTTTTTAGCTGCTTCCTTCCTTTTATGTACTCTTCTTTAGTGATTTCGTCAGCACCTTTTGTAGGCCTGGAAACGATATTGGTAAAACCATAACCTAAATCCATCAATGACGAGTCTTCAGTTGGGTGATATTTCCTTGGCGTCAGCCCTGACTCGAAGAGGATTTTCCAAAAACGATTGTTTGGATTCGCATAATGGTGGCCAGTCTCTCCTGACCGAATGCTTGGATTGAAACCAACAAACAATATATCCAGATTTTCCTTCAAATGATCAGCGATGCCTTCCATTATAAAACTCCTTTTCAAATCTCTTATATAATTATTGTACAAAACTGAAAAATATTTAACTACCTTTTCCGCCAATTTCACAAACTTATATCCAAAAACTTAACAACGATTTAAGTAGAATGAAAGATGATAACTCCATAATTTTATGACATCCTGTCAAATGGAATATTGAAGATCTATTGCACCTCTTGAATTCAGTATTCTTTTTTCACAGAAAGATACATGCTATAAAACTAGAAAAAACTACACTCACGTCTCTTTATCTAATGAGTGTAGTTTATGGAATCAAATGACCCCGACCAATTAACACAGCCCCTTTCATTTACTTCCCTAATGAATAGAATGACTGATTAATATGATATACCTTTGCTTAACCAATCGGCATGTACGAATCCGAGGGCATTTCAAACCTACAAAAAAACAGCCACCTGATGGGTGGCTGCTTCTTCATATAACTTATAGTGGGCTATCTACGCGAACATATTCAATCTGATCCAGTGGTATTGTAATGATATCTAAGTTACTTTCATAGCCCGGAGCCGTTTCTGTTAATCGAATTATTTCATCGGTTACTTCATGTAACACTCCCACGATTAAATCACTGCTCGTAGCCACTTCAATCGTGTTCCCAATGTAATGTCTTAATTGTCTATAAAAAATACTAGCTAACAATGCATTCTCCTCCTTAAATAGGCTCTCTAACTGAATTTTGGGCGTAAAGCGGAACAAGTACAACAGATCCAGCTGCTTCAGTTATTACGATATAATCTTCCTCAATAACACTTAATATTCCCGTCACAGGTGCAAAATCAGTTGAAACCGTTACCGTTCTTCCTAGTAATCTTCTTAAAACCCCTTTCAAATCATTGTACGAATCTCCTGATGCCCCTGGGGCTCCAGGTCTCCCCGGAGCTGTTCCATTTTCAATAAGCCATTTATAGTAGAGATAGTCGCAGGAATTCTTTTTATATTGCTTCTCTTGCTTCTCACTGCTCATTTTTTTACCACCTTTTTTATTTTCTATTTTATTCCTTCATCATTTTTCACTTCTTTATTTCCTTCATCCCCAATGCTCGGATTTCTTTTTTCCTCTTCCTTTTTGCAACGGTCCCCCTTCTTTTCCTTAATACAGCACTGAACTCGTTGTCGATCGAGAATGTGTATCCTTGTATGGTTCCAACCGAAAATGAATTTCGATCTGGATTTTTGCTACTATGTTACCTAGATTCGATCTCCTTGAATTCCTTGATCCATCAGAGTCAATTGCTTTCTTTGAGGATTTTGTCATATTGCTGCGCCTTTCTTATATCGCTTCAAAAGTAGTATATTGATGACTGGTCTTTCGGCTTGGACTAAACAACCTTTTTTTTAATTACTTGAATTATTTTTTGAAGGTTTTACAAATCCATGTCCATTTCTTTAAAGGCTGAATATGATACAGTTGAGGTGATAACTATGAAATATAGACAAATAAGGGATTACATAAGCTTAATTCCTTCATGCTACAAAACATCTGAACTAATCGAAGAATGTCCGGATACAGGGTCAAGTCAAGCAACTTACCCATTTTTCAAATGTTCACTTCCTATTAATATTGTTTTTTCAGAAGCATTAAATAATGGTTATTATGTTAGATGGGGGCAATTTGATGCTGACGATATTATTTGTTGTGCCGTAACTAGGACGGATCAAGAGCCCATCTCATTCTTAAGACAAGAAATAAACAGCGTTATTTCCCCATTTTCTTCAAATCAAATTAAACTTCTTTCATTTCCTGAATCGGGTGAAGTTTCCCCAAGAGGGAAGATATCATGAAATCAATAAGAGTAATGATGGTGTTAGATGCGATGGATGTAAGTGGAACGGAAACGCATGTTTTGAGTCTTGTGAAGGAATTACAGTCTAGAGGGATTTATACAGCAGTTGTTACAGGAAACGGGAGTATGATAAGTCGATTACGAGAAACGGGATGTAAAATTCATCAAATGAATTTTCCTAAAACATTAACAATCAATTCCGAGGCAGAATCTCTATTATTAAACAGTTTGGTAGATTTGTTACGAAAAGAACAAATTTCACTAGTGCACGGTCACCAGATTACATCCGGCAACATCTCTGCCAAGGCAGCGAAACTCTCAAACATTCCATTCGTATTCACTCTTCACGGGACATACTTCCCTAAATCCGACATAAAAAGTGTCTTACGGATTACAGATGCCGCAGTTGCAGTTAGTGAACCGGTAAAAAAACAAATTCAGCCATTTTTCCCTAAGAATATTTCAATAATTGCAAATGGTATTGATACAACCGATTTTTCCCCTTCCCCTTCATTGGAATTAAGGAAAAAAATGAATATTCCTCCGAAAGCTAAAGTAATTCTTTACTGCAGCAGGATAACTCGACATAAAGCAAAAATCTGCATGCTTTTAATCAAAGCCTGCAGGGATTTAAAATTAAAGGATATTCCCAACCTTCATGTGATCATCGTAGGCAACGGAAGCCAACTAAAGGATATTAAGAATATGGCAGCAAGTATCCATTCTTCGTGTAAGGAAGAGTTCATTCATTTCACCGGGGAACAACAAAATGTGAAGGACTATTATGCACTTGCAGACTATGTTGTAGGTACTGGCAGGGTCGCTTTGGAAGCAATGGCATGCGAAAGACCCGTTATTTCGTGTGGAAATCTCGGATACTTTGGTGCAGTGAATAGTAATAACTTTCAACAAGCGTGGGAATGCTACTTTGGGGATCATGCTGCAAAGCAGGCCAGCAGCCAGGCCATTATTTATCGGGACTTACGAAACCTCCATCAATCAAGTATTGGGGTTCAAACAGGCAGGGATTTAAGAAAATTGGTATTGGAACATTTCGATAGTAAAAAAAATATATTACCGCTTATTGAATTATATGAAAGCACAATTCAATCATTTGAACAGCAGCAGGCCATAAATTAATGGTTCTGCTGCTGTTTTGAAATATAATACTCTCACAATGATAAAGATGTTCTAGGATAGGGGTGCTCTTGATTCTTTGCTAGGAGAATAAAACTACATAGATATTGGAGGCATAAGTCTCTCGATTTTTAGGATAACTAAAAAGCGTATACTTAATGGACACAGCTATGGGGCTGGGAACTGATTGAGTCTATAAATAGGATCTAGTTTCATCGAATGACTTTAATGACTTTTCTCGTAGGTATTTATGTACCTACGAGTTTTCATAATAGGTAACTGAATTTCCTTTTGTATACATCAACCTCTGCCTAACTCGGGAATTAGGAAACATTCTGCTGTTGTTGTTCGATATGATCATCTTTTCTTGCTGTGGACATCTTATTGATGGTAAAAAGAATTCCTGAAAGCCATATAATCACGATGCCTGTATAGATATATATATGGGCTTCAATCGGAATCCATGCGGCTAATAGGGTTCGTACATTGATTAAGATAATGAAACCACCTACTAAAACACCCATTAATTGAGCAGGTAGCATTCTGACGAGCCAGGCTGCAATTGGTGCCGCAACCACTCCGCCAATAATCAACGCGGCCACCCAAAGCCAATTGACCGCTTCCCATCCAAGAGAAAGGATAAAACCAAGACTTCCAAAGAAAGCGATGGCAAATTCACTCGTATCTACAGTTCCTACGGCTTTTCTCGCAGTCATCCCTTTTTTTGACAATAAAACAGGCGTTGCAATCGGGCCCCATCCACCTCCGCCAGTTGCATCACAAAAGCCGGCAAAAAGGCCCAACGGAATGGATTGTTTTGCGGTTAATGGGTTTACCGTTTCGTTTTCCTTTGACGGTTTAAAAATAAATAAAAAGCGGAATAAAACGTACACACCAAGGCCAAATAAAAATATGGCAATATACGGTTTAGCTAATTCGGCAGGAAGGTTGCTCAGGAAACATGCACCTACAAATGCGCCCACCGAACCTGGAATGATCAAGCGATAGACCATATTTTTATCCACGTTCCCAAACTTTATATGTGAAGCTCCGGACACTGCTGTGGTCACTACTTCTGATAAATGAACGGATGCCGATGCTACTGCAGGGGCAATCCCGAATGTCAACAATAAGGAAGTGGAACTCACCCCATACCCCATTCCAAGTGAACCATCTATTAATTGGGCTAAAAACCCGATAAAGGCTAAAACAATTAACTTTTTCATGACCTTCCCCTTTTTCAATAAAATAGAACCTTGATAACATCGACCCGACAGACGGTTACAGTTGCCTGAATAGATCATTCAAATTTCTTTTAAGACACGAAGAGGCACCTAACCAAAATGAAATGACATGTTGGTTAGGTGCCTTCAGTTTTTCTGATCAGCCCAATGATTTACTTATTCAGCTTCTACTGGCAAAAGCCTAGCTAAAAAACGATATCTTTCTTTTAGGGAATATTTATAAACATCCTCTATTGACTCTTTCAACAACTTAGATTTTGCCTCTTTTGAAAATGAACTCTTCTTAATAATCATCCTTGCTTCAAAAAGGAATTCAAGATACTCTTCAAATGACTCATCATATACTTCCCCTAAGTCATTCCGGATTTTTTTTGCCAGTGTCGGACTTGCTCCATTGGTAGAAACACTTATGGAAAGCATGCCTCTATTCAATGTAGCCGGAATATGAAAATTACCCAGCTCATGATTACTAATTACGTTTACTAACTGACTTTGGGATGTATTCTCATAAACTCGTTCATTAACTAATGTAGAGTTTGTTGCAACTATGATTAAAAAGGCATCTTTATAGTCGGTTTCTTCCACTTCTTTTAGTAAAACTCGAACCTTGCCTTCTTTTTCCAATAGTTGAAATCCCTCGCATATCTCAGGGCTTACGATGGTCACTTCAGCACCAGCTTCCAACAAGGGGCCGGCTTTAAAGTAACCTATTTTTCCACCGCCGATAATGACACACTTCTTGTTCGCGATATTAAGCGTAATTGGATACATAAGCTCCCTCTCCACTCACTTCATGAATTCGTTCTGATATTGCATGTTCAATCTTTGGATGATAACCTAAGTAACGGCAAAGTATGATTTTTTGCCTTCCCTTTTTTTGGATCTTTCTCAGCCTATTTTCGATTGACTTCATTAAGATACCAGTAAACAATAGGTAAGGAATGATAAAAACTTGGTTTGGTCGGGATTCCTCAGCAAAATCCAATGCTTCTTCAAAGCTTGGTGTGGCAGCTGTCAAATAACATTCCTGGACCCGGCTTTTAGGAAACCTGTTCCTAAGCAAATCCGCTATTCGGCCTAAATCCCTTTTCACATCGGGATCACTGCTGCCCCTTCCGACCAATAAAACCAAAGAATCCTCAGTAACCCGCTCTTTTGTTTCTTCCAACCGTTCCACTAAAATGTCAACCATTTTATCACTGACACCAATCGGTCTTCCGTATCTCAAGTCAACTGCAGGGAACCGTTTTTTCATTTTGTTCAATATGACTGGTATATCATATTTTGCATGTACAGCAGTCAGCAATAGAACGGGAATAGCGATGATTTTCGTCGCTCCTTTTTGTACACACCGTTCGTAGGCGTCTTCTATCGTTGGAGTTTCCAATTCTAAGAAGCAATACTCCTGAATGGAATTTGGCTGTGCTGCCATACAAACTTTAATAAAGTCAATGGCTTGGGCTGAAGCTTCTTTAACGCGGCTTCCATGGCAAATGTATAAAATGGCTTCCATTAAAATGCCTCATTTGCCAACAAATTTTCGGCTTGTTTTGCTTCAAACCATTTAATTTTTTCACGCAAATTAACGACATCGCCCACGACTATCATGCAAGGGTTCGAAATCTGTTCGTTTTTGGCCGTATCCACTACATTAGCCAAGGTACTGACAGCTGTCCTTTGTGTTTTTAAAGTCCCCCAATGGATGAGAGCTACCGGAGTCTCTGGACTTTTTCCATGCTCCATAAGTTTTCCTTGAATATATGGCAGGTTTTTAACACCCATGTAAATGGCTAATGTATCGATTCCTTTTGCAAGGGCTTCCCACTTGATATTATCCTCTTCATCCTTTTTCCGATGACCGGTGACGAACGCGAAAGATGATGCGTGGTCCCTATGTGTAACTGGAATTCCTGCATAGGCTGTAGCGGCAATTCCAGCTGTAATTCCTGGTACAATTTCAAAGCTCACTCCACTTGTGGCAAGGGCTTCCGCTTCCTCTCCGCCTCTACCGAAGACGAATGGATCGCCACCTTTCAATCGGGTGACGACTTTTCCCTTTTTTGCATATTTGATCAGGAAACGATTGATAGTATCTTGCTGCAATAAATGGTAATCCGGAAGTTTACCGCAATTAATCAACTCTACATCGGCTTTTGCATAATTTAATAGATCTTTATTGATAAGTCGATCATATAAAATGACATCAGCTTCTTGAATGCATTTTAATCCTTTTAATGTAATTAAATCTGGATCTCCGGGACCGGCTCCTACTAGATATACTTTCCCCATTTATGCAACCTGCCTTCCCTTAGAGAATCGTTTCGAATTCCGATAAAATGAAACCAGCTCCATTTTTAATTTTCTTTTTTTCGTATAATGAGATGTCGTCCACCTCAGGCATTTTCAAATAATGCTTTTCCAGCTCGATATCAACAAGTTCAAACGCCTTTTCATCTGAATCGGCAACAATGATGACATGGATTGGCTCTTCCTTGATAGTGACTTCAAATCTGTATAGATTCATGAATTGCTTACCTTCCCCTATTAAACGGCCACTTCGGCCATTATATCATCAAGCTTACTTTGTAACTCTGCTATTCCTACCCTTTCCACAAAATCAAGGAAGGTTTCGGATAGAAGCTTTGTTTCTTTGAAAAATAGGATTAGTTCTTTCAGAACATGATAGAGCTGTTCAGCTTCCACTTTTCCTTTAAGTTTTTCATTGAACTTCCCGCCTTCATTCAGCGTTCCTCCGACGTATATCTCAAAAGCTTCGACCATCTTTTTGTCCTGATTTTTCATTTTTATGCCTTGAAGCCCTATTTCGGCGATTGCTCTTTGACCGCAATTATTCGGACAACCGACCATATGCATCCTTACAGGCACATCGAGATCTATTTCCTTGTCCAGTGTTTCAGAAATGGTCCTCATTCGTTTTTTTGTTTCAACGAGTGCCAGGTTACAATACTCGATGCCTGTACAAGAAACGGAATAACCAATGAATTTTTTTGGTTGATATGGAAATCTTTCAAAGATGGATTCCTGTTTTAATTCCTCAAGTTTTGCATCCGGCACATTTGGAATGATTAAATTTTGAGAATTACAGTTGCGGATTTCACCATTTCCATATTTCTTCGCAAGTTCGGCAAACTCGATCACTTCGTCTGGATTTAGACGACCAACTGGTATATTGACTCCAACATAGTTCAGACCATCTTGTTTTTGTTTATGGATGCCATAGAAATAACCTGCATTCCATCCCTTCACTGCACTTTCTCCCTTTTCAGGAAGCGGCCCCGTGTATTCCAGCAATTTTTCCTTGAATTGTTCAGGACCCCAGTCAGCCACAAGGAATTTCAATCGGGAGCGATGACGCTTTTCACGGTAGCCAAAGTCACGGAATATGGTCGTGATGGCTGCTGCTACTTCGACTGTTTTTTCAGGTAAAATGAATAAGTCAAGTTCTTCTGCCAGCATCGGAACGGAGGAAAGCCCCCCGCCCACTTTTACGTGAAAGCCAACTTCCATTACTCCATCAATTTCTTTTGTAGCTGGATTGAATGAAACACAGTTGATTTCAGCATTCGAAGCATTATGGATATTAGCACTAATGGACATTTTATATTTCCTTGGAAGGTTCGAATAGTCTTCGTTAAGGCGGAAATACTCAAATACATCATTTAGGACTTCACGTGTATCAAAAATTTCGTCAGGGTCGATGCCAGCTAATGCATTCCCGATGATATTACGTGTGATATCACCGCATGCACCGGCCGTAGTCAGTCCAACCTGTTCTAAACGGCTTAAGATATCCGGGACTTGTTCGATGGTCAACCAGTGAAATTGAATGGCTTGACGGGTTGTAATATCATATACATCCCTCCCATAATCTTTAGCGATGTTAGCTAGTGCCATTTGTTGATCATAAGTCAGGATACCTCCGGGAATAACGACACGCATCATCCAGTAACCAGCTTCTTTTGGCCGTTGCAGGTATAGGCCTGCCCATTTGAACATATCCCAATTCTCTTTAGGAATGGAATCAAAACCATTTGCAGCGTAATGTGGAATATCATCGAATATCTTCAATCCGTCTTTTTCCAATTTCCAGATTTCCGTTTTATTTTTAGCGATTAGTGGATTTTCCGACCAAAATTTCTCGTAAACCATTACATTTCCTCCTTGATTAGATCGCTTTCTTTGCTGTCAAATAGCCGATTACCTGTTCAACGCATTCTTCAATGCTGTATTGGTCGGATTCTAAAATGATTTCCGGTTGTTCAGGTTCTTCGTATGGAGAGTCGATTCCGGTAAAGTCTTTAATGATTCCCTTACGCGCCTTGTCATACAGACCTTTTGGATCACGCACTTCGCACTCTTCGATCGGACATTTTATGTATACTTCAATAAACTCGCCTTCTTCGAGTAAATCACGTACAATCTGCCGATCAGCTCTAAAAGGTGATATGAAGGCGGTCAATACGAACTGCCCACTATCCACGAAGAGCTTGGAAACCTCACCTATCCGCCTGATATTCTCGGTTCGATCCTCTTCAGAAAAACCTAAATCTTTATTTAAACCATGGCGGATATTATCACCATCCAAAACATAACTTCGAATATTCCGATTATATAACTCTTTAGCGACCGCGTTAGCAATCGTTGATTTTCCGGAACCCGAGAGTCCTGTAAACCAAAGAACTGTGCTATCATGCCCGTTCTGCTTCCGGCGGAGCTCCTTGGTCAATGACGTTTCATGCCA
This sequence comes from Peribacillus sp. YIM B13482, assembly GCF_042787975.1. Taxonomy (NCBI): domain Bacteria; kingdom Bacillati; phylum Bacillota; class Bacilli; order Caryophanales; family Bacillaceae; genus Peribacillus; species Peribacillus sp. YIM B13482. The sequence goes on along the minus strand of NZ_JBHZPF010000039.1, from coordinate 36,328 downwards.
AGTGACATTCGTACTTTTACTCATATAATAATCCCCCTCATCATGTGATCCTTCAATTTATGTCCAATCAGTTATAAACTTCATTCTTTTTTAGACCTTCGATCAGCACCTCGATGACTTCTTTACGGCTAAAGGTAGCTGGAGGAATTTCTCCATTTCGCAACATTTCCCTTACCTTCGTTCCGGAAAGGATGACATGGTCTTCCTTTCCATGCGGACAAGTTTTAGCTGAAGCCATATTGCCACATGCTTTACAGTAAAAACTATGTTCAAAGAATAATAGTGTGATCCCTAATTCATCCGCGTTAAAATTCCCAAAGATTTTTTGAGCATCATATGTGCCGTAATAATCGCCCACACCCGCATGATCACGTCCGACGATAAAATGGGTGCAACCATAATTTTTACGGACCATCGCATGGAAAATGGCTTCTCTTGGTCCTGCATAACGCATGGCAGCAGGGAAAACGGCAAGAGAGACACGATCCTTGGGATAATATTTATCAAGCAGCACTTTATAGCTCTCCATTCGTACATCTGCCGGAATGTCATCGGATTTAGTGGCCCCTACAAGAGGGTTTAAGAATAAGCCATCGACAATCTCCAAAGCTGTCTTTTGAATGTATTCATGCGCACGGTGAACAGGGTTCCTCGTTTGGAATCCGACAACGGTTTCCCAGCCTTTTTCAGCAAAGGCTTTCCTTGTCTCAACTGGGTCCAAATAATGGGCTTGAAATAGCGGACGCTTTATTCTCTTGACTAATTTTATTTCTCCGCCGACATATACATCCCCGCGGTTATATAAATTTCTCACTCCAGGATGCTCCCCATCATCCGTTTGATATACTAAAGTCGCTTCCAATTGTTTATCGGGAGTGAAAATATCAGAAACGGAGAGGACCCCATATGTTTCACCCTCATGAGTCAGCTTCACTTCTTCACCTATAATAAGAGATTCTGCAGCTTTTTCAGTCAAAGGCAGCGTAATCGGGATGCTCCAAACATGGCCGCTGCTAAGTCTCATATCCTTGACAACTGTCTCATAATCACTTTTCGTAAAGAATCCTTTAATCGGACTGTAGGCACCAGTGCCTATCAATTCAAGGTCACTTAATGCTATTTCATCAATTTCGATTGACTTTGTTATTTTACTAAAATCATATTTTGGTTCCCAAAGATCGATTAATGTTCCTCCGTGCGGTAGACTGATTGTCATGCTAATTTCCCCCTATGGTTTCTATTTATTTTAAGATAAATGCAATCCGCATTCTGTTTTTTGCGCACCTTGCCAACGGCCTGAGCGTAAGTCATCGGCATTGATGGCAGGTGCCGTACACGTTTTACAGCCAATGCTCGGATATCCATTATCATGCAGGATATTATACGGAAGTCCATTTTTGTGGGCGTAACGCCAAACATCTTTCCATGTCCAATGAATGAGTGGACATATTTTAATCGATTTGAACTTATTATCCTTGTTGATATACTCGGTCAGCGCCCTTGTTTCGGATTGCTCCCTCCGCAGTCCAGAAAGCCAGGCTGTTGCCGTTGAAAGCACATCAGTAAGCGGAGTGATTTTCCGGATGTTACAACACTTATTGGAATCACTAACCCATAATTCATCTCCATATTCCGCTGCTTGTTCCTCAAGCGTCAAGGCAGGTTTCTTCATTTCGATCGAAAGCTTTGGATATCTCTTTTTCACTTGATCGATCAGTTGGTAAGTTTCCTCGAAATGTACATCTGTATCCAGGAAAACAATTTTTGCCGATGGGTTGACCTTCGCCAATAAATCCGTAAGCACGATGCCTTCAATACCAAAACTACAGGCATAAATGAGTTTGTTTCCATATTGTTCATTCGCCCATTGCAGAACTTCCAAAGCACCTTTTGTCTCACTATCTTCAGGAAATGCAGGTAAATCCCCGGTGTTGAAATTTTCATAATTTATTAATGCAGCCAACTTTATTACCCCCTCTAAGAACTTGCTCTATGTTTCACAGGTTAGAGTAACTGTAGATCAATTCCCGTTGTAATCTTCTCGAGTTATATGATCCTAGGAAAAAGAGACGAATCTAACCAATACTCTTTTTATATCAGTTAAACCCGCCTCTAGTTTTTCTAGTCAGCAGATACCTTATTTAATTCTTAGTTTTTCATTTCTTTCCATTTGAATGATTTTACCATCTTGGACAATAAGTGTAATGGATCCATATTTCATTGAATTAAGCATTTCTTGAAGTCGTTCAAATATTTCTGCAAGCTGATTCTCTTTATCCAAACCTGTTCCCCCTTTAAGGAATTCCGGAATATCTTTTTTTAGAGGCTGATTAAACGAATTTCTTAAATTTATATAATTCCTAACAACCTTACATTGCTATGGTTTGCCAATAATTTTTTCGAAAAACAAAAATCTTTCCATGATGGAAAGATTCCAAGGTAAATATTCATTACCTTATCTTCCAAAATGATCAACATTTTGTTGGATGTAGCACCTTGCATATCATGCAGGTTGCTGGACTTCAAAGGGCCAATTCCCTCCGTCGCTCTGGATAAGTTTTATTATTTTAAATATTAACATAAATTTAATCCTTGTCAATGGAGTTTTCTTATAAATTAACTTGGTTTAATATACTGGATGAACTGTTATTTTTATACACACTATTCCATTAATGATTTTATGTTCATTTAAATACGAAAATAGACTCATTTTTTTAGTTAAAGTCTCCAAAAAAATGCGCCTATTTCATTAATTAGCCTATTATTGACGTCTGGAATTATTTTTTAAAAAAATATTCGAATACCAGTCCTTTTGTTGAAGTCGATAGCTTGCAGCCATTAATTCCTTAATTGAATCGCTTCTACAAATTCCTGAACCTGACTCTGAACCCGATCCACTAAATTCAAATCATTAATCGGGTTTTCTGAATTCTGTTTATCTATTTCCTTATCCACAAAATATATGCCCTGCAACGGCTCGCCTTTCAATATTGAAATTAATGGTTTAAGCGCGTAGTCTATCGCCAATAAATGCCTGTTACTTCCGCCAATCATAATTGGCAGCACTGGCTTTCCCTTAAAAGCTCCTTCTGGCAGCATATCAATCAAGGCTTTCAATATGCCTGTGTAAGAGGCCTTATATACAGGTGAACCAATAATAATTCCTCTAGCTTCTTGAATTTTTTCTGAAAGCTTTAAAATTTCTTCACTATTATATTTCCCCTGGAATAAATCATCTGCTGAGAATTCCGTAATTGAGTAATAAGTTGTGGTAAATCCTTCTTTTTCAACTAAAGATTGAATATGTTTTAGTGATATGTCCGTTCTTGATGGAACCGCTGGACTTCCTGATAAAATTACGATTTCGCTCATTATAAATCCCCTCCATGTTACATGATTTCCAGATAAAATCCTCATAATGTCATATCGTGCAGTATGTATTTATCGTAATAGTCTGAAAAATATAAGTCAAATTTTACACTCCTGTTTATTTAATTCACGAATTGACTTCGTCAATAAGAATGATCGCTACCCATTCAAAAATAAAACGGTCATATTTACGACTTGATGCTCATGCCTTTAAATATGACCGTTTTATTATGTATGATTGTTTTTCCCATGAATACCATAAACCAAAAGTTGAGCAATGCTCTTAATTCGCTCAGCAGTAAAATATGGTTCCTTTTTCTGTTGATGAATCTCATAATGAGTGGATAACGCCAATGTGAAGGAAATGATCCCTACATTAAATAGAATAATATCAGAAATATAATGTATCTCTCCGCTATCTATTCTTTTTTGTATTTCTACATGTTTGGCATTCGGCTTGAAAATCTGATCCACATATTGCTTTGAAATATCTTGATCGAATTGCGTTTCCCGAAATAATATCGAAAATTGTTCTTTATTTTCCAGAATTTTGTTTATCATGGTGCAAACGTGATTCTCCACAAGATCATCCGTAGATAGATGGCTAGTCCCGTCTTCAGACTCCTCTTTTTCATTAGGAGTAATTGTAGCCAGAAGCAAATCTTTTTTGCTTTCAAAGTATTTATAAATAGTAGCTTCGGAAACATTGCATGCAGAGGCAATTTCATTCGTTCTTGTCATGTCAAAACCTTTGGTGGCAAAAAGCGTCCGGGCTACATTTATGATTCGTTCTTTGGTTTGCTGCCCTTTTTTCAAAAATATCAACCTTCTTTTATAAAGATAAGACCGGTTTCACCAATCTATTTCCCATGATATCTCGATGGTGCTAATCGGTCAATATTACCTTTGATCTATAGAAATCAATATTCCCAAATATCATATATAGAAAATCATTTAAAAGATGCATAGCCATCATCAACCATGACTACACTTCCATTAATTGCATCCGCTTCTTCCAAAGATAATAGATAGACAGCATTTGCGATTGCTTCTGGCTTAATTAATTTACCGCGCATTTGACTTGCATGCAATTTATCGATGATTCCCATATCCTTATAGCCTTGTATGATTGGAGTGTCAACACCCCCTGGTGCAATGCCCACTACGCGTATTCCGTAAGCACCCAATTCCAAAGCAGCTGTCTGTGTCATCATCCTTACGGCGCCTTTAGACGCTTGATAGGCGAAAGTCCCGTGGGAAGCTAAGTAGCCAAACACAGAGGCTGTATTTATAATGACACCATTGTTACCTAGTTCCTTCATTTTTCGTCCCGCTGCCATGATTCCAAAGGCCACTCCATGCTGGTTCACACCAATCGTTTTGAAGTACCCTTCCATATCTTGATCGAGGATCATCCCACCGCCCCCGATGCCGGCATTATTAAACATGATATCGATCCTTCCGTATGCTTCCACCGCTTTATTGATTAACGCTTCAACCTCTTCAAGCTTAGAAACATCCGTTTTTACATAAATGGCCTCTCCGCCATCCGCTTTAATCCGTTCAACGGTTTCCTGTCCCATTTCATCATTAAAATCCGCAACAACGACCTTGTCCCCTTTTTCTGCGAATTTCAAGCATGCTGCTCGGCCAATTCCGCTTGCTCCTCCTGTAATAACTGCAACTCTTGCTGTCATATACATTCCCCTTTCAAAGCCAAAATAAAAATGTAAGTAAATACTTACTTTTTTTATTATAGAACTATAGAATAGTAAATTCAAGCAATATATTATTTTAATCACTTTCAGTCAATAATGCATAAAAGTAAAAGCTGTCCTATCATTAGGATAGCTTTTACTTTGGTTAACAGGTTTTCAATTCTTCTTTAAATATGGATGTCTTCACCATTTCTATGAAAAGCTGCATGAAACGATCATCCCCTGTTAATTCTGGATGAAAAGCACTGACAAGGACATGTTCTTGTCTCGCAGCCACAACATTCTCTTCATAAACAGCCAATATCTCCACATCTTCTCCAATACCATCCGCGAATGGCGCCCGGATGAAAACTGCCTTAAAAGGTTCTTCCAGTCCTTTGATTGATAGTTCGGCCTCGAAACTATCCCTTTGGCGGCCAAACCCGTTTCTTTTCACGGAAATGTCCATTAGTTCAAGATAGGCCTTCTCATCACCATTCAATTCTTTGGCCGCCAATACCATCCCCGCACATGTACCGAAAATAGGTTTTTTATGTTCGAAGAAAGTTTTGATCGGTTCCATAAATCCGTATCGATCCATTAGCTTTCTCATCGTAGTGCTTTCTCCGCCTGGAATGATTAAGCCATCGATTTCATGCAACTGTTCGGGTTTTTTTACTATTATTGCTTGTTGGCCGGCAGCTTTGATTTGGTTCAAGTGTTCTTCGACTGCACCCTGTAATCCCAAAACACCGATAGTTATCATATTACCATCCACGTTCCTGCATCCGTTCTGCTGGAGCTAGTTTAGAAATATCAATTCCTTTCATTGCACTGCCCAACTCTTTGGACAACCGGCCAATCAACTCATAATCGGTGAAATATGTAGTAGCTTGAACGATTGCCGAAGCGAATTTTTCTGGATTCTCTGATTTAAAAATACCAGATCCCACGAATACGCCATCTGCTCCCAATTCCATCATAAGCGCTGCATCTGCTGGAGTGGCAATTCCGCCAGCAGCAAAGTTAACTACAGGCAATTTTCCTGTCCGTTTGATTTCTCTTAAAATTTCGAAAGGGGCACCGATATTTTTTGCTTCAGTCATTAATTCATCATCACTCATGATGCTCACTTTACGAATTTGGGACTGTACCTTTCTCATATGACGCACAGCTTCCACAATATTACCCGTACCTGGTTCTCCTTTTGTACGAAGCATCGATGCTCCTTCGCCAATACGGCGTGAAGCTTCGCCTAAATCACGGCAACCACAAACGAAAGGAACTGTGAAATCACTTTTTAAAATATGATATTCTTCATCGGCAGGAGTCAGCACTTCACTTTCATCGATATAATCCACTCCCATGGATTCCAGAATCCTTGATTCAACAATATGGCCAATCCTTGCTTTAGCCATGACCGGGATAGATACAGCATTCATTACTTCCTCAACGATTCGCGGATCCGCCATTCTTGCTACTCCACCAGCAGCACGAATATCTGAAGGAACCCTTTCCAATGCCATGACTGCAACAGCACCTGATGCTTCAGCGATTTTTGCTTGTTCTGCATTAATGACGTCCATAATTACGCCACCTTTTTGCATTTGTGCCATTCCTCTTTTTACTGTGTCAGTTCCTAATAATTTTTCCATTTCTCTTCCCCCTAATATTTGCATTTTTTAGATTTGTTAGGCTTAGTATAAAAAAATGTTGACCGCATTGAAAGTGTCAGTTTTAATAAATTTAATGGGTTCAGTTAATTTTATCTAAAAAGGTGGAAACAAAATGAATATGCTAACTTGTGATTTAAATCGATTTAGTGAAGTTCCTTTGTACGAACAATTATATTCACATATTAAAAAAGAAATCATTGATGGCCGTCTACTTTACGGCACAAAACTGCCCTCCAAACGTAAATTGGCAGAGTTCCTTCAGATTAGTCAAAACACTGTCGAGACTGCATATGAACAATTAACTGCTGAAGGATACGTTGAAGTCATACCAAGAAAAGGTTACTATATTCAAACATTTGAGGATCTAGAGTATACACAAACCAACCAAGTTTCCTTGGAAAAAATTAATGATAAAGAAGGGGAAGTGTTGTATCATTTTCATCCCAGCCAAATTGACACGGAAAACTTCCCTTTTGAAAAATGGAGAAAATACACGAAAAATAAAATTGATGAAGCACATCAAGAACTTCTTTTACTGGGGGATTCTCAAGGAGAATATGAATTACGATGTGAAATTGCCCATTATTTGTATCATGCACGCGGAGTTCAATGCGTTCCCGAACAGATCATCATTGGTGCAGGAATGGAAATTTTATTGCAGCAGCTTGTCCTTCTTTTCGATAAAAATACCATTTATGGTGTTGAAGATCCAGGGTATCACTTGATTCACCGGATATTACGCAGCTACCCAAATGAAGTCCATCCACTGCAAATTGATGAAGAAGGCGTAAAGGTCAACCCAATTGAGAATTCAAAGATCGACGTAGTGTATGTCACTCCATCACATCACTTCCCCTATGGGACAATCCTATCTGTTAACAGACGGACTCGATTGTTGAACTGGGCTCAAGGTGCAGCAAACCGCTATATTATCGAAGACGATTATGATAGTGAATTTCGTTATAGTGGAAAAACAATTCCTTCCTTACAAAGTATGGATGCTGGTGAAAAGGTGATTTACTTAGGATCATTCTCCAAATCTTTGATGCCATCAATTCGGATCAGTTATATGGTTCTTCCCGCCCCATTGTTACAAATGCATCAACAGGAATTATCCTTTTACCATTCAAGCGTTTCACGGATTGATCAACATGTGTTGACACAGTTCATGAAGGAAGGGGATTTCGAAAAGCATTTAAATCGGATGAGGAAAGTTTACAGGCGCAAGTTGGATAAAGTGATCGATCTGTTTAAACCCCATGAGCAAATAAACATCATTGGTGAACGCTCAGGATTACATATCGTTCTCATCGTTAAGAACGGCATGGACGAACAGACACTTATTCAAAAGGCAAACAAAGACCATATTAAAATATATGGACTTTCCACATATTCAATCGAAAAAATTGACGAAAATCCTCCAAAAATCATTTTGGGCTTCGCGGGGATTCCTGAAGATGAATTGGAAAAGGCCATTCACCTTTTATTGAAATCATGGGGTTTATGAAGACGTGAACTTCTTTAAGTTTGTCGATTAAAATGGGGTTCGGAATGCTCTCATCCCGATTCCCTTTCATGATTTTAATATAAGACTTTTATTTGTGATGAAACCAAATTGAGGAATTTTGCGACACTCCTGCCAAAAGTCTGGAGCCTCCTCACCGCTAGATGCTTGCGGTGAGGAGCTTGGCAAGGAACCGGCGGGAAGAAGCCTATTTCAATATGTGGACCGCAAAAAGAATGCTACGGAATCCGAATAATGCGGAACGGTCGAATAAAGTGCGATGTAGGACGAAAAAGTACGGTGTACGGCCGAATATTTGCTCCGGCTGAAAACAACTGAGACGTTTTTTTAAAAAAATACTGCAGGCAAACTCGCTTTTCTTCGAGTTTGTCTACAGTCTGAGAAGTTCACTGTCGTGAACTTCTTTTTTTAACTATTAGATAAATATTGTTCCAACATATCCTTTGGTACCATGCTACCACCTGTCGCCCAGATGATATGTGTGGACTGGTTCATTTTATCCAGCAGTAACATGGAAGTCATCATACTGGAATCTAATCCTGAAGGCCTTCCGACAGCCAGTCCATCCGCTTTAATCAAATTATCGATTCCAAATTCCTGTGCCGAGACTTTATCATGAAGACCTGTCATCAATCCGGGCGTCATGCATGGTGAATACGTCGGCTCTGCAAAAAACAATGAACATCATCCTCGAAGGCCAGCTTGAGCTCATATTTGATACCACCGGGACCACCGGGACCACCGCCGACACCGCATGGTAAGTACACAAATAAAGGGTGATCTTCGTCAATTGGAATTGGCATATCTTTCAGCTGATTCTTCTGGCGTGTTGCAGCCGCCGCGTAACCGAGCAGCAGAACCATTGAATTTTCATCATCAATAAAATGGCAATCGGGATTAAGTGAGCTTCATAACGGCCTTCTTACAGCTTTACTATCATCATCATATACTTTTACAATGACACCAAGACTTGTCAATTTTTCCTTTTTCCACTGTTTGCCATCTACCGACATATGGACGTTACGAAAGGCATTAACAATATAATTTGCGAACCTATCCAATCTGTCCTCTGCCGATTTAACTCTGTTCCGCTTGGACGATTGGATCTTCTTGAACGGCTCCGTAATCTGGATTCAGCAAGAAGACTTCCATCCATCTTTATAAGATTTTAAAGTAATGGATCTTTCGCCTTCCACTCCGTCATCGATAAAACCTGCGATTTTTTGCTTCTCCATAGCAGTCCCTCTTAGAATATGTATAAAAACAGTATTCATCATCTGCTATAACGCAACAAACTGCCATGGAGATTAATCATTTTTTTAGGGAAAATCAGCTTAGAATGTCAAATTCACTTTTAATTTCCCTCGCACACTATTAATAAACCAAATTTCCTCAGCGCTATTAAGGTCAGTTTTTAAAATGGGCTTTTCCTTGATTTCCTTCTTCCTTATTAATTCTTGACGAAAAGTTCCAGCGAGCAGACCTGATTCCACAGGAGGGGTATAGTAGTCACCATTTATCTTCACCACTACATTCCCGTTCGTGAATTCCGTGATGAATCCTTCTTCATTCCAAAGTAGAACGTCAACGAAGTCAGGATTATTCTTTTGAAAGCCTTCATATACATCACGATTAGTCGTCTTATGACAAAGAAAGGGATTTCCACTTGATATTGGAGTTTCAGCCAAGATAGCCGTTAATTCTGAATCAAGCGGCTTAATTGCTTGTCCGGAAACTTCCATTTCACCATTTTCTTTAAGCAGTACCCTTACCTTTTGCAATTTGCCTTGGTTTAAATCCGCATACTTTTGGAGTTCATCTCTAAGTTTCATTTCAAAGAACTGATAATTGAAGTAATCAGCAGATTGTTTCATTCGATCTATATGATCATTCAACAAATAATATTCGCCATCGCTTAGCTTCATCGATTCCAATAATTCGTAAGCAGGCCTTTCCACCGTCAATAATTTGGCCTTTAAAAAGGCTTCGTCATATTCTTCGGTTAACTCGGAATCCCAAGTGATTCCCCCGCCTACCCCATACTCGGCATTACCTGTTTCCTTTTCGATCACGACCGTACGAATCGGCACATTAAAAACTGCTTCGGATTCAGGGGTGATAAACCCGATTGCACCGCAATAAACTTCACGTGGTGAATTCTCGATATCAGTGATGATTTCCATTGTTTTTATTTTAGGTGCACCTGTTATCGAACCACATGGAAAAAGGGCCTTGAATATATCAATGATTGTTGTTCCTGGTTTCGTATCAGCTGTTATTGTGGAGGTCATTTGCCAAACGGTCGGATATTTTTCAATTTCCTTAAGTTTTGGAACCTTGACGCTTCCTGGTTCTGCAATCATTCCCAAATCATTTCTGAGCAGGTCCACAATCATGTAGTTTTCAGCTTGATTCTTTTCCGAGGCTGCTAACCAGTCTGCATTGTATTGATCCATTTTCAGTGTCGTTCCCCGCTTTACCGTTCCTTTCATAGGCCTTGTAATTAGCTGATCATCTTCCCAGCGGAAAAACAACTCGGGTGATGCCGAGAGGATACGATGTGTCCCAACGTTCAAATATGCACTATAATTCGATCGTTGAGCTCTCTTCAAGCGATCAAAGAAAGCGAAGTCGTCCCCTTCGAACTTGGATTGCAAACGCATCGTATAATTCACTTGATACGTATTGCCTTTCTCAATTTCGGATTTTATTTTTTGAAAGCCCGTATGATAGGTTGTTGAATCCATTTCTGATTGCCATTCAGCTAACTTAAAAGCCCCTGGCATTTTTTCAGGGAATTCTTCCGGTTTATCAAAAATACCGAACCATAATAATGGCATTTTGGCTCCATCTTTTACTTTAAAAGATTTTTCAAAAGCAGGTGCCGCTTCATAGGATACATATCCCGCTGCATAATGCCCCTGGTCGATCGCTTCCTGGACTTTTTGAAATTGAGGAAGGACATCCCCAATGGAATGGGCAGTAAACACTTTTTTCGGCTTCGTAAAATAGAGCGGCCTGCTCTCACCTTGTTTATCTGTGAAGTGAAATATTAAGGATATAGGATCTTCTCGTTTCATTCTTCTCTCCTATCTTTGTTTAAAGAGTCAATCGGTATGTATTTTATAAAAAAGCTTGCAGACAAGTGATCTGCAAGCTCATTCATTGACACTTATTTCATTCCAGTAACTTCTGCAATGATTTCATAAGAACGAAGGCGTGCATTCTGATCATAAATGGCAGAGTTTATAATCATTTCATCCGCCTGTGTTTTATCTAAAAAGGTCTGTAACTGCTCTTTTACCTCTTCCGGATTTCCGATAATGGAGGCATTCAATTGTTTCATGACAATGGCCTTTTCATATTCTGTCCAGATGCCTTCCATCGTATCAACTGGAGGAGCAAGTTGTCCAGGTGTGTTCCTTATCAAATTCAAAAACTGCTGTTGATAAGATGTGGCAATCCTTTGTGCCTCATCAGTTGTATCAGCTGCAAATACATTGACACCAACCATCACATAAGGTTTATCGAGAACGTCGGATGGTTGGAAATTATTGCGGTAACGAGCTAAAGCCGGTTGAGTATTTTCAGGGGAAAAATGGCTTGCAAATGAAAATGGCAATCCAAGCTGTGCTGATAATGCTGCACTGAAGCCGCTTGAACCAAGAAGCCAAATCGGGATGTCCTGTCCTTCGCCAGGGATGGCCCGAACACGATTATGTTTAGAATCCGCATCTAAATAACTGCGGAGCTGCGCCAATTGTTCAGGAAAATCCTGTCCATTATTACGCACATCACCCCGGAGCGCCATGGCAGTATATTGGTCGCTTCCCGGAGCGCGCCCCAGTCCTAAATCTATTCTACCGGGATACATTGCTTCCAATGTTCCAAATTGTTCTGCGATAACCAGTGGTGCATGATTTGGTAGCATTATGCCTCCAGAACCCACACGAATTCTTTCTGTCTTCCCTGCAACATATCCTATCAGCACGGAAGTTGCAGAGCTTGCGATCCCAGGCATACTATGGTGTTCTGCAACCCAGAAACGGTTGTAGTTCCATTGTTCCACATGTTTTGCTAAATCTATTGTATTTTTAAAAGCTCCCGAAACTGTACCACCTTCAACAATTGAAGCTAGGTCCAGTACGGAAAAAGAAATGTCGCTAAGTTTTTTTCCATGTTGATCAGCATTCATATCTTCAACTTCTTTCAATTATGATATTAAATGGACGCAAAGTCATCATATAGAAAATGCACACAAAATGCACATAAAATGCTCGAAGGGGATTAATTGTTAAGGAGTTCCTTAGCAATCAAGCGATAAGAATTCAGCCTGTCCTCCAATTTATGAGTGATGGTTATCAGCATTATTTCATCTGCTTGATATTTTTCCTGAATTTCCAAAAGGCGATACTTCACTTGAGAAGGTGTACCAAAAATCAGTTTTTCATGCATGGTTTCCATCAGTACTTTTTCTTTTTCAGTCCAATCATGATTCCTTACCTCTTCTATACTTGGAACCTGTTTTCTGTTCCTTTGTCCAATTTGTATTTTCCATAGGGTGTTGCTAAGAGCGATTTCTTTCGCAAGTTCCTCGGTTTCTGCACATATGGCCGCAACCGAAACGATCGTTTTTGGCTCTTCAAGAAAACCTTTTGTTTGGAAGTTTTCACGGTACTGTTGAAGACTCTTCAATCCATCATTTTCACTCATAAATTCACCAAATGCGTATGCAGTACCATTTTCAGCAGCAAGTTTTGCACTTTTCCCGCTTGTTCCCAATATCCACGGTTCAGGCGGTACCTTTGGGATAGGAGCAGCAGAGGTATTTGAAAACAAATGTTCTTTCGGGAATTCATCTCTAAGAAAATTCAACAGTTCCTGAACAAGTTCAGGCATTTTGTAAACATTCTGCAAAAAATTATCGGATAATGCCATCGTAGCTTCGGCAGATCCCCCAGGAGCACGTCCTATGCCCATATCGACCCTGCCTGGAAATAGGGTGGCAAGCATATTATAAATCTCTGCTATCCGATATGGCTTATAATGCGGAAGCAGAACTGCCCCAGATCCAATTCGTATATTTTTTGTTTGCGCACCAATATAGCTTATCAATACCTCTGGAACGGAACATGCCAATCCCGGCAGATCATGATGTTCAGTTAACCAGATCCTGCTATAACCGAGTCTATCTCCTTCTTGTGCAAGTTGCAGTGAAGCCTGCAATGCCTCTTGTGCTGATTGTCCGGTTGCAATTGGTGATTGATCTAAAATGCCCAGTTTCATTTTGTTACCTCCTTTCTTCTCTTTCGTAACGTAATGGTAAATCATAATTAGCCGAAAGTCGCCTGAAAAGCTTGGTTTGTTATTTTAGTTTGCAACCTTTAGCGGAAATTATATGGAGTTGAATCCAGACTGGAGTTTGTGAGTGGAATATATATTCTGACGAGGTCTTTGGTTTAATATATTATTATTTTAGAAGGTGTTCCTATTAATATTTATTCTATCGAGGTCACTTAGGGAATATACACTTTGAAAAATGAAGAAAAGCCCTAATATAGGGCCTTTCCAGAGCTATTCACTTTTTATGAATTGAGATAGTAATTCATCAGCCATTATTTGCGAATCCAAACGAGCCGCTATAAATGGGGGCTGGATCCGATTATTGGACTCTACGGGCAAACCTAACCAGATTACTCGTTTATCAAAGATGATAAAGGAAAAGGAAACTGGTGAACAAATAAAATGATCAGAGATGATATCAGGGTTCCTTTTTGCTGATATGATCGTCAATTTCACTGCAGGGTTTCGTTTCATTAAAAACTCTTGCCATTCTTCCGACAAACTGTTCAAATCCGGCACTGCTATTACCAACTCTTGTTTTGTTGATTCAATATCTTCCAGAAAATCGCCTAACTTACGGGCATGCATCCATTTTAATTTCGGGTGCTGGTGTTTAACCCATTTTCCAATGTCTTTCTTTGACACAATCTGATCATTTTGAATTTGATGATCGACAAGTTGACGAAGTGTTTTGCTGCGATAAACATGTTTGTTAACAAATGAAGTGTCACTAACATGTACGAACTTACCCTTAGTCCTTGTTATTGCAACGTTAATGAGCCTTTCACTTTCCCTTCCGGTCAATAACATTCCTGCCCTGTTTTGCGGATAACTATCAACTGTGTCAAAAATCATCATCTCCCGTTCGCTTCCCTGGAAACGATGTACAGTTGCAGCGATGATATCGGCCGTTTGCCGTTCTTTGGCATATAAATCATCCAATAGTTTTTCCATCAAGTCTGCCTGAGCACGATACGGAGCGACATAACCAATTGACCTTGTCCCTCCCACATAAGCTTCATGAATCAGTTGAAAAGATAAAAGTAATTGCCATATATTCATTCTCGAGTGGGAAGTGCGTTCCGTGATGCAATATTCCCCTGATAAGCTAGTATCTACAAGTGCCGCCGCCTTATTGGCAAATGGTTCCGCCAGCATTATGCTCTCCCTGCTTGTGGCAACACTTTCATGATCACCTACAAAATTGTTATAGACGACACGATTAGTGAATGCTGAAATATCCGGATGCATGCGGCGCTGTTCTTTTAGTAGGAATAAATGAGGATGAAGTTCCCCTTCCTCCACAGACTGAGCAACACCCGCCCGATGAAAGATGTCTTCCTTTAGCCAAAGTTTCACAAGGGAATCACGAGCGGAAGCAATAGGCGGCAATTGTTTGAAATCACCACAAACGATAATATGTTTGGATAACGCTGCAGCGAAAGCCACCTGTGGTACGTAAGCCATGCTCGCTTCGTCCAAAATTACTAGATCATACTCCTTTTGATAAACCGTTTCATCATTTGCGGCCTTTGCCAAGGTCGTTCCGATGATTTTTGCTTCTTTTACGAATTGCATCTCTTTATGGCGTATTTTCTCCAAAACTTTTGCCAGTTTTTTCTCTATCTCGATTAATTGATCCGTATCCCTTTTGCTGAAGGAGCCAGCCAAGTCATGTTTTAATAAACGTTTCTCTTCAGCTAGCTGTTCTTTTTCGTTAATTAATGCCGGTTCATGTTTACCTAAAAGTTGCCCCGTAACAATATCATCATGGATGGCAAGGGATTCACCGATTTGAGACCCATAGCGAAGCACATCGCCTTCTTTGAAAAGATCTTTCTTTTTAATGAATGAAGAAATTTCAGCCATCAAAACATCGACAGCCTGGTTGCTATGGGACAAGACCAGCACTTTTTTATCTTGTAAATAATGATTGGCCACCGTACGTGCCAATGTATAGGTTTTTCCTGTTCCAGGTGGACCCCAGACAAATGTGACAGGATTGAACTTCGAGCGGGCATATAATTCTTTCACACTGCTTAATTTTTCATTTACAGGATGTTTTTGCGGCATGGACGGATCCATCAGGCGTTTTATCCGAAGCCTTTTCTTTTTGCTTCTCTTGATTTCGTCCAAGCGGATAATCAATTGTTCAAGCAATTCCCATGGATCATGGTATAAAAAGGCTTCGCCGATCATATCGCCTAACGAGCGATCAAAAACAATGATTATACTTTTCCCTTCCGATGAGAGAATCCTGCCATCCTGTTTAATTCCTCCCCATTCAAGTCGAACGACGGAACCGACAGGAACTTTTATCGATGAACCTGTTTCAAAATAATAGCTGAAAGAACCGTCACTTGTAAGCAGATGACCGTTCGAAACCAGGTATTTTGTGCTGCCATATTTTTTTAAATGCAGGATTTCAAGCTGAAGTGCCTGCTGCCATTCTTTTATAAAATTAACTGTTGAATTCATTTTTTCACTTTCCTCACAAAATATGCCATTGAAGTATTAAGAAGCTGGCCCAGTGGCTAGGCTCTGATGTAAAATAATTTACTGTCCATATGGAATTGTTTACAAAGGCACCTGTTTTTTTACCATATAAAAGAAGGCCCAATCAAAAGATTGGGCCTCTCATACGCCAATAGTGTAACTATAGCATTTTTATAACAGACACACCATGGGCTCTTTTGGAAGAAATGGTTTAGATTAGCCCTCTGACAACTCTGTGAATTCGTCGACAAGATCACTGAAAATCCTCATTGCGTTTTCGATTGGATCAGGTTTAGTCAAATCTACGCCTGTTTTCTTAAGCAGCTCCAATGGGAAATCGGAACTCCCGCTTTTCAAGAAGGTCAAATAACTTTCAAGAGTTTTTTGGTCCCCAGAAAGGATCTTATCTGCGATTGTAATTGCTGAAACGTAACCAGTGGCATATTTGTAGACGTAAAACGGACGATAAAAGTGTGGGATGCGTGACCAGCCAAACTTCACTTCTTCATCAAAAATTATCTCATCTCCATTATAAGCACGGAATATCGATTCATAAGCTGTGTTAAAAACCTCGACATTTAGAGGCTCATCATTTTCAGCTTTTTCATGTACGATCTTTTCAAATTCCGCAAACATCACCTGTGTGAAGAATGTTCCTTTAAAACTATCTATGAAATGGTTGAGTAAGTGTTTTTTCTTTTTCACGTCTTTTGTTGTTTTAATTAAATGGCGAATCAGCAGGATTTCATTCACTGTGGACGCAACTTCAGCAACAAAAATGGAATACCCTGCACTTATTTGCGGCTGGTACTTTGAGCTATAGTATGAATGCATGCCATGTCCGGATTCATGTGCAAGTGTAAATACACTGTCTAAATCATCACGGTGATTTAATAAGATGAAAGGATGAACACCATAAAGTCCTAAATTATAAGCGCCTGAACGTTTTCCAGGTGTTTCCCTGACGTCGATGTATCTTTTTTCCTTAAAGGTTTTCAGAATTGTGATATATTCTTCGCCAAGAGGTTTCAATGCTTCCATCATCAAAGCAAATCCATCATCGTAAGAAATCTCCTCTTTAGCACCTTCGACCAATGGTATACTTAAATCATATGCACGTAGTTCTTCTACACCGAGCAATTTTTTTCTTAAATTGATGTATTTATGCATGGGTCCGATATTTTGTTTAGTAGACATAATCAAATTATCATATACTTCTTTTGGAACCTGATCTCCGAATAAGGATTTTTCCAAGGCAGATGGATAATTTCTTAGTTTTGAAAGATTCACATTATTCTTGATTGCCGTAGAAAGTGTGGAAGCGATGGTATTTTTCAACTGTACATATGGCTGATAATATGCGATATACGCCTCTTTTCTCTTATCACGATCATCGTGTTCAATCAATTTGGAATACATTCCTCGTGTAAGCTCAACCCTTTCGCCGTCTTCATTCGTGACTTCCCCAAATTTAATATCAGCATTGTTGATCATCCCGAACGTTTTTTGTGGTGCTGAAAAGGCTTCGCCTACTTGAGAAAGGACCTCTTCTTGTTCTTTCGTTAACACATGGGATTTATAGCGATAGGAATCCAGTAGATCTTCTTCAAAATATTTTAAGCCCTCGATTTCTTTTATGTACCCTTTTAATGTTTGTTCTTCAAGACTCAAAAGAAATGGCATGAAAAAGGCAGATGCATTACTAATTTTTTGCCCTAACTGACCTGCTCTATCTTGTAATGCCTGCGATGAGGTAACCCGTGTATCCAAATCTGTTTGTAGCATGGCATATACATATAGCTTGTTATAAATGTAGCCGAGTTCCTCACTTAATCGTAAATACTCGAACAAATCTTTAGCAGACTGAATATGCCCATCATAAGTTTTTAATTTTTCTGTCATCCTAAGGACTTCTTGATAATCTTTTTCCCAATTGGCCTGATCATCGTAAATATCCTTTAAGTTCCATGTTTCTTCTTCTTTGATTTCATCACGTGATTTAAACGTTTGCATATGACACTTCCTTTCAGGCTTATAGGCTTACCCTTTATTATAATCGACTTTCAGAAAAATCTGCATAGAAAAACCAGTATGCTAAAAATACATACTGGTTTTCTTTTTTATCAATTAGAATTTTGCTGCAGTTTCAGCAACCTTTGCCAATCCTGCTGCAACGATATCCTGTGTACGGTCTGGATATTGATTATGTCCCTCGATAACAACTGTTTCCGGGTTCGTTATGCCCCATAATTTTAAATTCATCGTTACGTATTTCACTGCCATTTCAGCAGCTTCCATTCCAGGTAAAGCATAATCCGATCCGCGAGCATTAAGTACAGCCACTTTTTTCTCAGGAATAAGACCAACTGGGCCTTCAGCAGTGTATTTAAAAGTTGTACCCGCTTGGGCAAGATAAGAAATATATGTTACAAGTGGAGCTGGTACAGTTGCGTTCCATAGTGGGAAGGCAAATACCACTTTGTCGGCAGCAAGGAATTGATTCAAGTATTGTTGCACGATATCAGCAATCTCCACTTCTTCCTCAGTCAATTCCATACCTTGGCTGCGTTTATAAAGGGCAGTAATTGCTGTATTTCCATAGTATGGTAAGTTCAGTTTAAATAAGTCCAATTCAGTTACTTCATCGTTACTATTCGCTTCCTTGTATGTGTTCAAAAAAGCTTCATACATTTTCACGCTAATGGCTTGATCCGCTGGACGGTCATTTGATTTAACAAATAATACTTTAGACATTGTCAGTTCCCCCAATAGTTAATTTTTTTATATATTTGCCATGAAAAAATAGTACAGTTTCAAAATAAATATTCAATCCATATATCTCGAATTAACTGCAATTACTACATTCACATTATAAGACTGATAATCCAAGAAGGCAAGAAATATGTTTTTTATATTAAAATGGGCATTTCAGGAATTTTCTCTTGGTTTTTTTACAACCCTAAAGTCATAATAAACCGAGAGCAATTTGCCCTCGGTTAAGTTAACTCTTTATGATGGAAGGGACATTTCCCTTTTATCGGCTCTATATCATCCCCGATGAAAAATTGTTTCCATTCATTATGATCTACATCACCAAAATGACTGATATCAGGATGTTTAGGCAGGTTATCCCATTCCTCTACTCGTTCACGAACTTTTTCACGTGACATAATCCCGCCTTTTTCCGTTCCTTCTAATCCTTCAAAAATCATCCGGGGTTGAAATCCAAGAACAAGGCTATTTCCTAAATCACGGGTTTTTCGCTGTTTATAAGCAGGTGCATTGCCAAAGACGAAGATTGGTTCACCTGCAAAATGATAGTCCCATAAATAATGCTCGGGATCTTTCGGCTTTTTAATTGGCCAAGGTTTTTTATCCTCTTTATGTAGGTATTGCAGGATATCCCAAAACTTTTTTCGGTACAGTCCTATATCTCCCTCTATTTGTTCAGGCTCCATAAAGACAAACAGGCCATGCCTGATATATGGTGGTTCTTGAAATAAATCCAGAAAACTTTCCACTGCTTTTGGAAGATTGGACCAATCTTCCTGTGTGATATAAGCATAACGAAGTTCCCCTTTATTTTCAGCTTTCATACCAAAATAACAAGGAAACGTTTTATCCTTCACTGTATTATGGAAAGTTTGATATTCTTTAATTAGCCATTGCGGCACTCGATCGGGATTTGTCATATCTTCTTTCGTTAACAAATTTGAATTAACAGTCAGCATCATTGTTCTCCTTAAATCGTTTTACTAAATGATACCCACTATAAATAAACTAAAACATCTCTCGAACTGCCAATCACCACAATCAGGTACACCTCATGTAAATTCTTCTTTATTTAAGATTTGATAAGTGCCTCCCCGTTCCATTGTGATTCCAATTCCCACTCAAGAAATGTAATACCGGTTCAGCAAAAAAACAATTGACTCCGCATGATAATCATTTTCTTTCCTTTAGGTTAACCTAACAAAAAACAAGGAGTGATGTTTGATGGCAAGGAGAAAAAAAATTCTGGTAGCTGAAGCGCGAAAAGGACTCGATGATTTAAAAGCCAAAGTTGCTGGTACAAAGAATCCTGAAGAGGCCAAGTTTGAAGTAGCAAAAGATATTGGCGTACCGCTGAAAAAAGACTATAACGGTGAGCTGACATCCAAGCAGAATGGAAAAATAGGCGGAAAGTTAGGAGGCGGCATGGTCAAGGAACTTATAAAGATGGCACAGGAAAACTTAGGAAAAAAACATTAACCTTTCAATCCAAAATGTTACGCTCGCTTCAGTAGGCATATCATCGAAAACTGACAAAACGAATATTTTGGGACTTATCATGATGGAGGGCAGTTATTGCACTCGCAAAAAAGCTACCCTTCTTGGGCGGCTTTTTTTAAAAATTAATGATGGTCACGGGTAAAACTCTTGAAATTTCTGAGCTTAATAATTCCGACGACTTCGGATAGTTAGTGGCAGCTGTATCCCTCAATATTGCAGTCAGCATTCTCTCCTATGTGTCTGGCTAATTCCATATCACTGAAGTCAGAGGATACCCAAGAACAAATAGGAAACCCGGAGCTTTTCTACCACTTTCGCTAAGATCCCTTTTGAATCTTCATCATGTATTTTCACTTTAAAGGCTTTGGCTCTCAATGGGTCTATGGCAGGTATTACTTCGGGAATTTACTCCATGACAACCGGTTATAACACCCGCATTGGCCAAACCATTCGGAATACGTCATACCGCTCCATATGCCTTTATGAACCGGAATCGCATTCTGCGCACTTCAAAATGCAGTGATTCCCATCATGCTTCCACTCAACATTTCCATTCTTGCCTAAATCTTTTTCCATCCTTCACTGCTATCGGTAATTTTTTCCAATAACCCAAATCGCCTGAAATGCATGAGCAACAGTTATTGATGTCTTTGTAGGTGGAACAGCTTTGGTGCCTAAAGTCTGCTCAAAAATTTCGGAACTTTTTAACTACACCTGCATTATCCAAACCCACATCACTCACGAGAATAATCCTATGGGCCCCATGACCATTGATTAGGTCCGGAATGATTGAACGAGTATTGGGACCACTGTAAATCTAAGGCATTAACCAGAAACTAGGATTTCCATTCACCTTAGATAAACTTGTCTTTATTTACGATTAAGATTTTTCAATTCGAGCTTCCATGTTCCTGGTGTCCATTCATTGTGGAATCCTTCTTTAGCATCCAAAATCAGAAATGCAGCTTAGTAACCTGTATCGGCTTCACAAAACCCCATATTCCTTTACGTTACTTTGATAGATTTCTTCAATTCCCTTTCCTTTTGCCCTTGCCAAGATCTCCATCCGTACTGATAATTGTTTCATGGTAAAATCGAAAACAGCTTGTTTGTCATTACCAAATGGATTGCCTAACCGATCATATCCCTCTGTATTTAGCGCGATGGCCAATGGTGAAAGTTCCTCCATCCTCTTTTCAACTTGTTTAAAGATATGTGGATGTTCACTGATGATTCTCTGCAGCAGGAAAGTCCCATAAGCAATATGGCGTGATTCATCTTTTTTCAAAAGACCCACGCCCTTTAATAAACCAGGCATCATTTTACTAGCTTCGAGAGTCTGATAGAACCCGAAATATCCAGTTTCTGCAAGAACGCCCTCTGTAAACATATTATAAACAGTGGCCGCTTCTGCCAATGCTTCAGGGGATTGGTCTGATAAAAGTTTCCCCATCGCTTCCGGCAATATTTCATAAAAAATGGATTTATAAATGTCTGAGTGATAAACCGACAAATCACCCTTTTCACCAACTTGATCTAATGTATATCGAAAGAACTCCATATGCTTCGCTTCCTCGAATAAAAATGTCGTTAAGTACATTTCTTCCTCGATTCTACCTTCTTTGGCTATCGTCATAATGAGGGGGAGCAAATCCAAAGTCACGGCTTCTTCTCCGCCCTGAAAAAGGGAGATGATCCGTAATAATACTTCCCTTTCATTATCAGTAAATGACTTCCAATCTTCTTTATCTTGGCTGAAATCAATGTCACGGGGATTCCATATACCGAATTTCTTTGCCTTTTGATAAAGTTTAAATGGTAGGGTATCTTCTCTAAAACTCCGGCTGGTGGTCGTTAAATTCTTTCTTTTCATGTAAATGCCTCCTTGAAATATGATCTGAAAACTTCTGAATCCATAAGGAATTATTTAATTGGTAAGAGTTTTCATTATATTGTAAGATATTACTAGCATTTATCCTAGCACTGAAAATGTAGGGAGGAATAAAGTCGAATGCTTGAGGAAACCCTGATGAATCATGTAAAAAAGATTTCCCAACAAAAGGATATTGCAAATAAATCACAAATGATTGTAAAGGGCTGTGTGAATTTTTTTTCTTTTCAACGTGCATCTTTATTCAGTTACTCATGTTTAACAGGAGTGGGTGAAGGAATATGCGCATGTACTGGTGAAGATACTTTTTCATTACATAATATTAAAGAAAACATTCATGATATATATCCTATCCACCAAGCTGTCATCCATAACAAACCCATATACTTAACCATTCAACATGCGCAATCCTCCATTCCTGCAAAATACGTTAAAAAATTTTCCATCTCATCATTGGCAATCATACCGATAATTGTAAATGACATGGTCATCGGTTTTGTTTTGGTTGACCCCATTCAGGCAAACGAGCCAGTTACCAAGAATGATTTAATGAAGCTGTCCCATTATTTGAAACTGGCTGTCAGTTCAACATTGGATTCGGCTCCTCCCACTTACCATCTAAGTAAACGTGAAACGGAGGTCCTTCAATATTTAGCCAATGGTTTAGGATTAAAGCAAATGGCATCAAAAATGAGCGTTAGTGAATTTACTGTCAGAGATCATATTTCTTCTGCAATCAGGAAATTAGGAGTGAATCACCGAACTGAGGCGGTGGCTGTTGCAATAAGGCACAAAATGATTATGTGAAAACAAAAAAACCTTCAAAGAAGGTTTTTTTGTTTAAGTATCATTGAGTCACTTTTTCTTCAACTTTCGCAGTCCAATTTAACTCGTCTGAAATTTTACCTGTTTGGACACCTGTCAGTGTATCATAAAGCTTTTTAGATAGTTCCCCAGTTTCCCCGCTTTGAACGATCATTTCTTCACCATTCCATAAAAATTCACCAATTGGCGATATAACCGCGGCTGTACCCGTTCCAAAGGCCTCTTCCAAATGACCTGATTTATATGCTTCTTTGACTTCCTCCATGGAAATACGTCTTTCCGTCACGGGAAGATTCCAATGTTTAAGCAATTCTATAATGGAATCACGGGTAATACCCGGAAGGATACTTCCATTTAAAGCAGGAGTGATAATTTCACCATTAATTTTGAAGAAAACATTCATGCTTCCAACTTCTTCAATATATTTTTTCTCTACCCCGTCTAACCAAAGAACTTGGGCATAACCCATCTTTTCGGATACTTCCTGGGCTTTAAGGCTCGATGCATAATTCCCGCCTGTTTTAGCTTCTCCTGTACCACCATTAACTGCACGTGTGAAAGCTGACTCCACGGCTATTTTAACTGGATGAATGCCTTCTTTATAATAAGAACCTACAGGTGACATGATGATGATGAACTGATATTTTTCTGATGGAGAAACTCCAAGGTAAGGCTCAGTAGCTATTATGAATGGCCTGATATATAAGGATGTACCTTCTGCCTGAGGAACCCAATCCTTATCAACGCTAATTAAAGTTTTTAAGGCCTTCAATGCAAAATCAACGTCGATATCCGGTATGCACAATCGGCTATTTGAACTATTTAAGCGTTGGAAATTCTTTTCCGGACGGAATAAGATTATTTCATCTTCTGGTGTTGCATATGCTTTTAATCCTTCAAAAACAGATTGACCATAGTGGAAAATCATAGCTGACGGCTCTAGTGCGAGCGGTTGATAAGGAACAATTCTTGGATCATGCCACCCTTGCCCTTGTGTGTAATCCATAATAAACATATGATCGGTAAACTGCTTACCGAACTCAAGCTGGTCCGCCTGTGGTTTTTCTTTCTTTGTTGTACAAAGCGTGATTTGCATGTCGTGTTCCTTCATTACCAAAACCCCTTGTTGAATAAATTTACAAGATTTCACTTCCATAAAATCTATCTTTAATTAGTTTACTCCTATCAGGAATCATAGTTCAAGCCTTTTGACCAAATTTTCGGAATTTTTTAAAATAAACGAGTTAGACTTCCTACTATGATTCCTGAAAAAAGAACCGGTTATTCCTAAAACTTTTCAATAAATATCAAAACCAGTTGTTCGTTCAGGTTTCTTGAATTCCTGAATATTAGGGTTAATTTTAACAAATTATCAACAATAATGCCAATGTGAATTTTGTATTTCTTTCAACATGGAACAGACAGTAATCCGCTTGTCGTTTCCACTCCTTTAAAATGGAATGACTGAATAAAAAGATGTGTAGCGGATTCCTTATGAGCTACAGCATCCGAACCGATACTCAACTTAATACTTATATGTATATTAACAAGGAACATATAAGGAATGAAACACTTTTTATACCATTTCATAAAGTGGGGTCATGAATGGGTTTTTAGATATATTTCCAATTTCAATCCATTATGGTACATAGATACAAATTTGTTGTTAAATTCAATTTAGTAGTTTACTACTAAAAAATAATCTTATATACTTATCCCCAAGATAGATAAAACGCATGCAAATCAAAATATTATAGATAAAACGCATGGTACTTTATTATTTTTGACGAGAAGGGGTAACAACATGACAAAAAACAGGTGGTTAATCGCTTTATCCGCTATCGCTATTCACCTTTCCATTGGTGGTGCATACGCATATAGCGTATACAAAAAACCTTTGGTTGAGACTATGGGGTGGTCAGAAACTGAAGTCACGTTAGCATTCACAATAATGATGGCGCTTGCAGGAACTTCTGCAGCCTTCTTTGGGAAATATGTAGAAAAAAATGGTCCAAGAAAATCAGCTTTGGTTGCTGCTTTATTATTCGGTTTAGGACAAGCTGGTTCCGGGTTGGCTGTAATGGTCGATTCACTACCACTTTACCTATTGACATATGGGGTTTTAAGTGGTCTTGGTATGGGGATCGGGTACATTTCACCAGTATCCACTTTAGTTAAATGGTTCCCTGATCGCAGGGGATTGGCGACAGGAATGGCAGTATTAGGTTTCGGTGCCGGAGCCCTCATAACAGCCCCAGTAGCTGCAAGCCTTATGGAATCCGTTGGCATTTATACAACTTATTATATTTTAGGCGCAGGCTATTTCATCCTAATGTTCTTAGGTGCAACCTATATTGCACCTCCAAAGGCTAACTGGCTACCTGAAGGAATGATGAGAGATATTGAGTCCGGTAAAAAAGAATTGAAGAAAGACCTAAGGCAATTAACTGCAAAAGAAGCGGTTAAAACTAAACACTTCTGGATGTTATGGTCAATGAAATTAATTAATACAAGTGCGGGTATCATGATGATTTCGGTAGCTTCACCTATGGCTCAAGACGTTGTTGGGCTTTCTGTGGCAGGTGCTGCAACATTAGTCGGTATTATGGGAATCTTTAATGGCGGAGGTAGACTTGGCTGGGCAGCGGCCTCTGATTATATAGGCCGTCCAAATGTCTTCGTCATTTTCTTCATCATACAAATTGGAGCGTTCCTTTTACTTCCAACTACTACAAATACACTATTGTTCCAAGGACTCATCTTGTTAGTCGTTAGTTGTTATGGGGGAGGATTTTCAAATCTACCTGCATTTGCCGGGGATTTATTTGGAACCAAGGAAATTGGGGCCATTCACGGGTATCTTTTAACTACATGGTCTCTAGGCGGAGTTTGCGGACCAATGTTGGTTACTGCGATTAGGGAAAGTACGAACAGTTATATCCCGGTATTCTACGTTTTCGCCGTATTAATTGCGATAGCATTCGCCATCTCTATCTGGTTGCGTTTGGACATTAAAAAAATGCAAAGAAGACAGAAACAAGGATTAACGAATACATTAAGTAAAATATCCTAATTTATAACAAGTATCTTATGACCTGGCAAAAAGGCATTTCTCAAGTAAACTTCCAAAAACGGCGGTTAACTTTGATGATGCCTTTTTTTAGTTTTTTGAACATTATCCAATAAATATAAGTCTTCACAAGCATCTGGACAGACTCCCCTTTCCTACCTTGGCGCCCGTCAAAAATATGGGAACTTCAAAAGTAAAAGAAATTCGAATTCCAACCCTGTTACTGGTCATAGGAAACTGAACAAGTTATATAGTTTAACATGAAGCCAAATAAGGGAATCAAGTAAGAGATGGAATTAGGGGGGGATTGTTTTGTGGATCAATAAACCGTTTTTTAAATATGCAAGCGGAATAATTTTGATCATTTTAATTATATTTTTACTAGGTAAGATTGATTATGTTTTGCTCCCGCTACAAAAAATCATTGCAGCTATATTCTTCCCTATTATAGTGGCTGGGCTTTTATACTACATATTACGGCCAGTCGTTAACTTTTTAACTGAATATATCCCTAGGACTTTTAGCATTTTCATCGTCTTTTTGATTATATTCAGCATGATTGGGATGGTAAGTTACTTTGGAAGTCCTGTAATTGTGGACCAATTTCAAAAATTATCTGAAAACCTCCCAAGCAAAGTCAAGGAATTCTCTAAAGAATCCGAAGATATAATTGAAAAAAATGACTTTGGCATGGTTAATATGGAAGATCTGAAAGAAAAAGCGGTCACACATTTAAAAGATTATTCGGAAAAACTCTTAGGGAATGTCCATACTATTTTCTCCACGATCACTAGTGTATTGACCGTTTTGGTCATTACACCATTCATTTTATTTTATTTCTTGAAAGATGGAGATAAACTAAGACCATTTCTATTAAAATTTATTCCGAACGACGTAGAATCAGAGGGGAACACGATTTTAAAAGACGTTGATAGAGCTCTATCAATTTATATTATCGGACAATTCATCGTATCAATCGTCATTGGGACTTTGATGTATATTGGCTACCTAATTATCGGTCTCGATTATGCACTCGTATTAGCCCTATTCGCCATGATTTTTACTGTTGTACCATTCCTTGGTCCATTTATAAGCATCATCCCTGCTCTTTTCATCGCCTTACAGCAAGACATTGGATTGGCAGTGAAAGTGCTCATTGTACTTACAGTCGTTCAACAGGTCGAAGGGCACTTGGTTACACCGAATATTATGGGAAAACGGCTCAACATTCACCCACTGACGATTATTTTATTGCTGCTTGCTGCAGGATCAATATATGGTTTCATTGGCATTTTAATAGCTATCCCCACTTATTCCGTAGTAAAAACGATTATAGGAAACTTCAGGAAGTTTTATAGGTTACGAAAAAGGATCACATAATCAGGAATGGTTGTATCCCCCTTATATCCACCAATTTACGGGGACCTATCCTAGAACTGCACCCCGTTGATCACCATCTAACAACCATCTAACAATTGGAGGTTTTTTTATGACCAACTCTTCATTAAGATAAATGTAATAGCTGTTTTTCCATAAAAGCAAAGGATTATTTGTCAACGGTTGCCACTGAAATATATTGTTAATCTAATACTTAATAGAGAATTGGGAGCCTCAATTTAAAGAACATGGCGATGTTAGTTTGGTGTCTAACATTTACGGGGCAGTTCACTTTTGCCTACGGTCTTTTTTGTTTTAAAATAGAAGGATTAAAACTTGAGGTGATAAGGATGCTTTCTAAACATGATTCTATTCAGCGAGATCATCTTGAAATGATTACTTTAGATTAAAAGATCCAGCGAACCATTTGGCTCGTAAAATGGAGGCCGCCATTGTTTTTGGGACAATTGTACACCTGGAAATACGCATGATAGTCACATCTTAGAGTCACTTGTTGGCCAAGTAATTGAAAAAGTTGGGAAACCCGAAGCTGTTGCAAGCAGATGCAAAAGAAAAGCATGGTATGCGTTGGACTACTTTAAGGGGACTTAAAAATTGTCGATCAGGCGATGGTCACTTTCCCTGCAATGAAAGTAAAGAAGATGGCCAATTGGACCTGGCAAGGTCTAAAAATGGCCTAACAGCTCGTAGAGACCCAATTCCATAAAAATTGAGAAAAATTCAAAGGGAATTTCAAAAGGGGTTCGGAATGTTTTAATTCCGAACCCCTTTTGTCTACAAACTGCCTTATCCGATTTTTTTTGTTTTCAAGAGGTGTAATGAGTATGGATCGAGATTGCCAATTTTAAAAATTAAGTGCCTGATTTCAGAAAAGAATAGTGTCCGGCCGCAAGAAAAAGCAAAAGTAGTATACGGACTAAGCGAAGATATTTAGTTAGGCAGCGTGAACCCGATAATCTCGGGCCCATGCCTTAAAATTTCAGCTTGATTCGTTGATGATTGCAGGAATGTATATAATCTTCTAGCTCTTGTCTAAAAAATGCACAATGCTCTCGAATTCCTGTAAATAAAGTAATTCAGATATTAAACATCTGTGACTCATTTTTAGGCTTTGTTCTTCAGTGTTTGTTTAATATTTTTTTAATCCACCGTTTGAAAAACGCTTTGACGCTTTTCTTTTTTATTACTTGAATGGCTTGATTTTTCTTCTCAATATAAATTACTTCATTGTTTATGGCACTATTTTCTGCTAGTACTAGACCCAAATCGGAGTTATGGTCTTTGTTGAGAACAATTTTGTAAGGAATATTATGACTTATTGCCAATTTAATATATTTCCCTAGATATTGATAGTCCATCTGACCATTTAAAAACAAATTTGAACGGGGATGCCGCTTCATCATTTGCTCAATCTCCGGATATACATTCATTTCAAAGACTTGGCTTTTTTTTAGGACGATGACGACTCGCTCCCGTAATGTACCCAGGAATTCCCTTCGTTCGCCAGGCTTGATTTCTTTTGGACCGTAGATTCCTTGCTCTAGATAGTCCTCCACTTTTAGGCGTGACAATTTTTTCCCACCTCCGGTTTCACTTCAATAATGTATGAAAAATGGCCAAAAATAGTGCCCATCTCCTTTGGAATGCTAAATGTAAAAAGTAGTTGGGGTTAACTTTCCCCTTTTGTAGTCTACCCTTCCTTAAAAAAATTGTCACCCTAGCTTCGCTTCATGCATAGGATAGTATATGTGTGAATATAGGTTGCTTAAAAGAGGGACGGGGAAAAACATGAAAAAATTAATTGTATTTGTATTGATATTCGCCTTTAGTTTTGTTGGGTTCAGCAATACTTCAGGTGCAGCCGCAAGACAACTGATCATCATCAATAAAGCCAATAACCAGCTAGCCTATTATGAAAATGATAAATTGGTGAAGGTGTTCATCGTGGCGACAGGAAAAAAAGCCTCATATACTCCTGAAGGAAAGTTCAAGGTCGTGACAAAGATTGTGAATCGTCCCTATTATAAAGGCAACATAAAAGGAGGAGATCCAAAAAACCCTCTGGGGAAACGATGGCTGGGGATAAATGCACGGAATACACCAGGTAATACGTACGCAATACACGGCAATAATGATTCTAAAAGCATTGGCAAGTATATAAGTGCCGGTTGTATTCGCATGTATAACGATGATGTTCAATGGCTGTACGATAAAGTGGGAATGAACACTGTTGTCTTAATTGCCAGTTCGAATAAATCATTTGCTTCCATAGCTGCTACGAATGGATATAAGGTGAGCGGATCTAAAAGCCTACCTGTACAGAATACCTACATTTTCCTGAAGAAAGGAAGTAGTGGCCCCCAAGTAATTGAGCTACAAAAAAGATTAACGAAACTTGGATACAGCACTAAAGGAATTGATGGGGGATTTGGAAAAAATACCGAAATGGCTGTAAAGAAATTTCAAAAGGCTAAAAATCTTACATCTGATGGGGTCGTCGGACCACAAACAAAAAAAGCACTTGGACTTAAATAATTACTATTACTGATATCCCCTGATTAGAGGATATTTTTTTTTTGTCTAAACTGTAACAAACCATACATTATTACCCATATTGTCTGTAATTTCCCACCGCCACTTATTGGCTTTATGTTATAATTTTTACATAAACAGCTAATCATAATCGCACTGCATTACATATAAGGAGGTAATACAAATGTACGATGAACTTCTCATATTATCCATTAAGTCAATTTTTGTTATCGGCACCATCGCAATGTTTGTGATTTTAGGATTCGTAAAAGGACGCAAGTTTTAAATTACCCAATTCTTTAAAATATCCTTATTGCCTGATTACTTGTATTATGTTCATACTGGTAATCAGGTTAATTTCACTCAGAAAAAAAAGCATATCCTCACTGGGCATGCTTTGCTTTACCAATTCCAGTAATCCGTTTTATCTAAAATTTGATCAATATCAAATGTATCAATAAGGATTGGAACTGATTCTTCTGCAATCTCTTCAGTCGCTCGCAATAATTGGTCGATATCAATAATGGCCAAAATAGTCCTCTCCCTTTTTTAATGGTCTTTACCCTCATTTTTAATACATTAAACAGTTCGTTCAAAAGATATTTTATTAGAGGGTAGCCCTTTAATTTTACATTTGACAATTATTTAAGGTGCAGTGAACCATTTTTTTCAGATCCTTCCGGAGAAAGCGTATGTATCAATTTAACCAGTTTATAAAATGTCCCACTGCAGATGGTTACCTCGGGCAGATTATGAAAAATTGATTTTTTATTAATATGATAATTGTCTTTCTCAGGTGAATACACAATAATTTTCTTATTTAATGATAAAGCATATCCAAGCTCATAAAGATTGCCTTTACCTGCAGTTAGGAAGATCAGCATGAAATCAGCTTCCTCAATCCCCCTTTTTTCATATTCTCCAATACCTTCAGCAATTTGGTTATTTTCATCATCCGCAATTAAATTCCAGTCATTCACACATGTAAATCCTTTTGAAGTCAATTTCTTGATCAATGACCTTACTTGCTTCAAATTTTTTTCGTCTGATGCTATATAATATTTCACTCATACACCTCCAAAATATTTAACTATTGATACTTTTTACCTATATTAACTATACTATACATATTCGTTATAAAGAACGCAATATCCTTTCCCTAAAAATTAAAAATAATTAAATGACACCGTTTCAATCAAAGAAATTTGAAGCGAAAAAACCATCATTCCTTTACAGATAATGATGGTTTTTCGTTAAAAAAATTAAATTCCGGAGCTAACCTTACAAAAAAGATCATGTACTTATGTAAAAAAAATTGATGATTTAGGGCTATTAGAATCCACCGATCCATTTTGTATAGATTTTCATTCTTATAAACTGACATTCCGGGTGATAAAGTATGATAAACCCTTCAAGAAATCCAAAATAAAAACCTTGTCCTCTACCCGGCAAGGTTTTTTTATTTTTCATATGTGATATTTTCTATTTCAATCCTGAAGGGTGCAGCCTCACATATATTAATTCCCCTATCTAGATTTACCTTTTCCAAATCACTTGCATCCGGTATTGTTTTTTTATCATGAATAAAATGTTCGACCATGGATTCCAATAATTCTTGAGCACAAGCTAAGGCATCTACCCGATTCCTACCGCTAACGGTAGAAATAATTCCTTCTCGCCTAAAATCCGGGAAACAAACTTGAACGGAAAAAGAGTCGATAATCAATGGGTGTTTTTCATAATAGAATACGGCTGGATACTCAAATATTTGAATGGTCAAAATATCATCCCTTCATACAATATATAGCATTTTAGTTAATTATAACATGAAATTCTATTAAAAATAGATTTACTTACTTTTTCTTTGTTTGTCAAGATTATTTTTACATTCAATAGGTTGTTATGTCCGTATCTACTACGAAACAAAAAAACACCAGAAAAATCAAAATCACGATAACATTAAGGATTATTCCAATAATGCTGCACACTTTACCAGCTGTCACTAAACCATTTCCGGATTCACCAGTAAGATTAATTTCTTGTTTACTCTTAGATGCAAATATTAAACCTAGAATACCCAATATGATGCCGATGAATGGAATAAGCAGGGACAATACCCCCATGATTAATGATACAATCGCTTTGCTGTTGGTTGGATTAATTTCCGACATAAATTCCACCTTCTTTCTTCCCCTTATATATACGGTTATTAAAAGCAAAAGATTCATTATTTTTGTATTCACCATCTCTAATATTCCTTGCTACCCTCCCGGTAAATTCCATACCCTTGGTCGGATCCTTACATAACATACCAGTTGATTTCAGAAATCCGTCCCCTTTTCGCCAACTGTCTGACAAGGCACCTCGCCGAAAGCGTCTGTGAGGCCTCCGCCAGCCAGTTATTCGGCAGGAGTTTCGCGAATTTCGTCAATTTAATAAGGGTTTCATAAAACAGGTAAAAACCATAAAGTATAAACTAGTCTTAATTAAGGGTTCGGGATCAGACCTAGCCTACAGTTTTTTCTTAAAACGTTCCAGTTGATTGGAACGGATGGTAGTAGACTCCCCCAGCAGGAAAAGCGTGTCCAAGGGTGACCCACAGGCGCAAAGAACGCCGAGGGTGGGCCGCCCCCGCGGAAAGCGAGTACCCTACGTTCCAATCAGCGTTCAAATTGTACAAGCCATAAAAAAAATGTAGACAAACTCGATTTTCATCGAGTTTGTCTACATTTTGAAACGACTCATTTCTGAGTCGTTTTTTTAGGTACGTTTCAATTCAAGTCTCTGTGCTACCAAAGAAAGGCTATAGTTAACTATGAAATACATGAGAGCTACCAGGATCAAAATCGGTATTAAATACTTTTGACTTTGTCCATAAATGATTTGACCATGATGAGTCAGCTCCGGTAAAGAGATGACAACAGCTAAAGAGGTATCCTTTAATAAAGAAATGAATTGGCTGACAATAGGAGGAACCATGCGGCGCAGCGCTTGGGGCAGAATAATATGTATCAATGCCTGTGTATAGCTCAAGCCTGATGAACGGGCAGCTTCCATTTGGCCTTTATCGATGGATTTTAGCCCACTTCGAATGACTTCAGAAAGCATGGCTGACTCGAAAATTGTCAAGGCAACAATGGCTGCTGGAATGATTTCCAGTTTAATCCTTATTTCCGGCAAAGCAAAATACGTAAAAAATATTATTAATAACAGCGGTAAATTACGTACCGTTTCTACAATCAAAGCCAATATTTGTGATAACACCGGCACCTTTGCGTATCGGATTATACCTACAAGCCCGCCAATAATGAAACTTAGAATAATGGATATAAAAGCTACCTGGAGCGTTACCCAAAATCCTTCTAATAAAAACTTAAGATTATCTGGTGTATAGGCACCTGCAAAATCCATATGATATACCTCCCTCAATTACTCTTAGCCAGACGTTTTTCCAAATAACCAACGCCAAAACTTAAAGGAATGGTAAGTATTAAGTAAAATGCTGCAACGAAAATGTACACATCAAACACGACAAATGTCCTTGAAGAAATCAAATCCCCGTGGTACATAAGATCGAGTCCTGCAACGACGGCTAAAATGGAAGAATTCTTAACTAGATTGATAAATTGGTTTCCTAAAGGAGGAATGACTATTTTAACGGCCTGTGGCAAAATGACGAGCCTCATTGCCTGCCCATATGTCAGACCTGAAGAACGGGCAGCTTCCATTTGACCCTTTGGCACGGAAAGTATGCCTGCTCGAATTGCCTCAGCTATGAAAGATGAAGTGTAAATGGTCAATGCTAATGTCCCTGCGTATAGACCGCTTAGTTTAAGACCAAGAAAGAAGAAAAAGGTAATGATCAATAACGGTATGTTCCGAATGAACTCGACATAGGCGGTACCCAGCCAGTTTAGTGGCTTTATCGGCGCAATCCGCATGATAGCAATAAGCACACCAAGAATCAAACTCGCTACCAATGCAATCAAACTCGACATGATTGTATTTTTAAAGCCTAATAAATACATATCCAGATTCTCTGTTAAAATGGAGAAATCTAGCACGGCATACACTCCTTTAACTAGTAAGGATGAGCAAAACGCTCATCCTCACAGACAAATGTTAAAATGTTATTTAGGGTCAGCTTCCCTTATACATTTGCTAAAAATATTTAATGTTTAATCCATTTATCATGGATTTCATCGTACTTGCCTGAATCTTTAAGTGACTTAAGGGCTTTATTTAATTCGGCAACAAAGTCCGCATTTCCTTTTTTCACAGCAATTCCATAAGGCTCGTCTGTAAATGTACCGCCAACAAGCTCATAATTTGGATCCTCATCCGCCATTCCATAAAGGATGGAATCATCCGTGGTCAATGCATCCCCTTGTCCTGATTTAAGTGCAGCGAAAGCTTCGGAATAGTTTTCAAATTCAAGCACTTGTGCGTCAGGAGCTTTTTCACGGATATTTATGGAAGAAGTAGAGCCCTTGACTGCCAATACCTTTTTCCCTTTTAAACTATCAATGCCCTTGATATCGCTGCCTTTTTTGACTAACAAAGATTGTCCCGCGTCGAAGTAAACATCAGTGAAGTCAACTTCTTTTTTACGATCTTCCGTGATTGTCATGGTTGCTACAATTGCGTCGATATCACCATTATTCAATAAGGCCATCCTAGTTTTAGAAGTCACTTCTTTAAATTCAACTTTATTCTCATCACCAAGGATTTCTGCTGCAAGAGCTTTTGCGATATCAATATCAAAGCCTTCTACCTCTCCAGTACTAGGATTCTTCAAACCGAATAGCCTTGTATCATTTTTCACCCCAAAAACGATCTTATCCTTTTCCTTCACTTGGGCAAGAACATCAATTTCTTGGACTTTACCTCCAGCCTTTTCAGCTTTGTCTGAAACATTCCCCCCGCCACATCCAGCTAATAAAATGACAGCCAGTAATGATAGCAAAGATAATTTTAACCATTTCTTTTTCTTCAACATGTAATTCACCCCTGTTTTTTATTTAATGATTTAATATACGGCTAAGGAATAAACGAGCCCTCTCTTCCCGAGGATTGGCGTAAAACTCAGCCGGTGATGCCTCTTCTAAAACCCTGCCTTCGTCCATGAATACGATTCGATCCGCTACTTCACGGGCAAATCCCATTTCGTGCGTGACCACCACCATCGTCATTCCTTCATGGGCAAGTGCTTTCATTACATCCAGTACCTCGCCAATCATTTCAGGATCCAAGGCTGAGGTAGGTTCATCAAATAACATGATTTCGGGACCCATTGCCAAACCTCTGGCGATCGCTACCCGTTGCTGCTGTCCACCTGAAAGCTGAGAAGGAAATGAATTCGCTTTATCGCCAATCCCCACTTTATCCAGATACTTTAGTGTAATCTTTTTTGCTTCCTCTTCGGATTGCCCTAAAACCTTCCTGGGAGCAAGCATGATATTCTCGAGCACAGTTTTATGAGGATACAAGTGAAAATGCTGGAAAACCATACCGATATTCCGACGGAGTTTGTTTATGTCCGTTTTTTTATCCGCTACATTTAAACCATTTATGGAAAGGGAACCTTCCGAAATGGTCTCTAGACGATTAATGCATCGAAGCAGTGTACTTTTCCCTGATCCGGACGGTCCGATGACCACTACCACTTCCCCCTTCTTAATTGTAAGATTAATTTCTTTCAATACATGGAAATCGCCATAATACTTATTCACTCGGTCAAAAACTATCATAATTAACCTCCCTGCCCATAATCAAACCGCCAAAACTGAAAATTTATAATAGTCAGAATTCAGAGAACGTAATATAGCATTCTCCTTAACTTGAATCAAAACTTATGTATAATCCTTTCTTCAAGTATTATTTCCCAATATTTCGTTAGCGATAGTGAAAAGCCCTTTTTTTTGTTATTTTAAACTAGTAATTTAAATAATATATTCAATATTCTCATTTTTCATTATATATAATATTTCTTAAAATTACCATATAAACTTTAAATTGTTAAAAATGATATCATATTTTATGATATTAATTGCTGTATTTCATAAAACTGATATTATAAACTTATATCCCCTGAACTATTCCCTCTTTTTGTAAAAAAATATTTATTTCCCGTAAGCATATCGAGCTTTAAATGATAAAAAAAGGCTCTTTTCGTAAAGATTGTTGTTTTTAAAACGAAACTATTTAAGGTTGATTGGAGCGGAAGTGCGAGAC
>NZ_JBHZPF010000038.1:0-48633 GCF_042787975.1 Peribacillus sp. YIM B13482 | reverse complement strand
AAAAAAGGTAGATTTCCTCAGAATAAACTGAGAAAAACTACCTCTATTGGCCCGAAGGGACTTTTTCAGTGCCCTCGATTAATGAGGGGTGATTTAAATAGAAAAGATGTTAAGTGGTAAAAATAACAGTAAAAGTACTTCTGTATCCAGGTCTCGTCTTTACAATATAGAACCAATAGGTATTGGAACTCCATATGTTGAATCACTGTGGAGTGATAACGAGAGTAGCTTCTCATCATTGCGTCCGAGTTGGAGATTTACTAGAATATATAATAATTGAAAAGTTAGAAATGACTAGCTATGAGTTTTATAATAAAAAGACCCAAATCAACAAATTTGGGTCTTTTACAGAAAATCTCATTTCTATAATAGAGAATCTTACTTCACGGAATGATTTGAGGTACCTAACACTTAGGAAATGGGAAAACGCTTTTAAAAATAAAAGAGGTACTGTCAACCAATTCTTAAAATGGAGCCCAAAATGCTTAACGGATTTCAGAAATAATAAATTGGAAATTTATGAACCACTAATTTGGTCTATAAAATGTTTGAAAATTTGCTCTAAACATAAAATTGAGCTTTCCTCAATATGTCCTATGTGTAAAAAAGACCCACTATTCTTTCACAAAGAGAGCAAGACCTGGATTTTGTCCGCATTGCGAACAATGGTTAGGAGAAACAAGTTTTAAAGAGGTGACCGGCGGAGAACTAGAAAGGCAATTAATGCTTTCAAAGTCAGTTGGAGATGTGTTTAGTCAGAATAATAGTGAAATGCAATCTGCTACTAAAGAGGAGATATTGATCTCAATAAAAAAAATAGTAGAAATAACCACAAACGGCAATGTAAAAGAATTTTCAAAACTGGCTAATAAGTCACGGAACAAGTGTATAAATGGTTAAGAGGTACCGAACCAGAATTTGAATCATTGATAGATATATGTGAAGTAGCAAATATTAAAGTTGTTGATTTATTATTAAACCGTATAGATTATTCATTTAATATAAAGGTAAACAACATCCCAAAAGTTAATAGAAAAAGAAAGAATTATGATAGGGATTTAAATGAAATAGAAAGACAATTGGAGGATTTTCATTTAAATGAATATCCACCGATCTCAGTATCAGAAATTCAAAGAAGATTAAAATACTTTAATATCTACCGAAAATATCCGCAGCTTAGTAAAAAAATATCTTATAAGTACCAGGAATATAGAAAAACACAGGCAGAATTAAAACATATGCATAGAGTCGAAGAGGTAAAAACGATTATAAAAGAAATACACAATAATTCTAAATATCCGTCAGAAAGGTTAGTAAAAAGTAAAATGAAAGATCCTATTGCATTTATAGATCCTATTATACGAAAAACATATAAATCGATGCTAAGAGAACTTGGATTAAAGTAAAACTTCTCAAAAGTCTAAACAAGAAAGTTAGATACATATTATTCTATATATAACTGTTATGTATAGATAGTAAATGATTCTTAGATATCTATGTGTAGGTAAACAATAAAGATTTATGAATTATCACTAAAATTTCTGAGGTAGTTGTAACTTTATGTTATTTAGATGTAAGTATTAACAAGAGTTGTTCCAGGGGTTAACCCATTTTTTGTAGGAGTCTTATTGAATAACTTGCAATTTCGTGAGTTATTTAATCTATATATATATGTATATATGTACCTCTATATAATTAAGTAGTTACGATAACGTGGAGAAAAAGCTAATAATAGCGAGAAACCCATTTGATTAAAACTTTGTCTCCATATGTAAGTATATTTTCGTGACTTAAAAAGTCCATTAATTTGAAAATTACCATAAAATTTGTGAATTACACCATTTTTATATTCGTCTTCTTCTTTTAACCAAAACCTTAAGGATTCTTACTTA
This sequence comes from Peribacillus sp. YIM B13482, assembly GCF_042787975.1. Lineage (NCBI taxonomy): Bacteria > Bacillati > Bacillota > Bacilli > Caryophanales > Bacillaceae > Peribacillus > Peribacillus sp. YIM B13482. The sequence goes on along the minus strand of NZ_JBHZPF010000038.1, from coordinate 46,741 downwards.
TATCTCCCTTTCTCTATAATTGGCTGATAGTTATTAACCCTGGTGGTACTATGTAAGTTATCTAATTCTATATCCTCATCCAACAGTTTTTCACCTTTTAATGTAAACTTTTCAAAAAGTCCAGAAAATCTACTAGTGAATTAATGTTGCTATTATAATCAGTCATTTCAAATATCAAATATCAAAATGATTCCTTCCAAATATAATTTTCGCTAAATTGTGGTAGTATTTACAAAAAACGAAAACAGCCTTCTAAAGGTTCCGGATAATGTATTGAACTGTGCCGTAAAAAATAATTATTCGTCAAAAACCGAATAACTTCATTTATTAGTGGTGTTGCGTAAGTAGTGTAATGGAATTTATCAAGTAGTTGTTCTAAAGTTTTTGAAAAGGCTCTAAAATATGTACCAGTCAAATCAGGGCTTAAGCGGCCAGGTTAAATATTATAAATGCGAGGACTGAGGGAAAAATAATGATACCATATAAAATCAATAGTTCTTCGTTATTGAATAAAATCAAACTTCAATATAGGTTTCGAAGACTAATGGAGAAACATTGAACTCTTGGCAAGGTTATCTTTCATAGTTTGGCAACAATATGGTAATAATCATAATAAATTCGAATTCTCCTGCTTGATATTTCTTTAATTTATGGAACCAACTTTTGCCCATCATCAAAATAACTGCCTAATTCAGGTCCATATTGATGAACGGCGGAAAATCCACGTTCCTCCTTCATTTCCACAAAATCACGAAACTCAGGTTGTACCATCGCATCATTTAAAAAAAATATGTCTGTTTGATAATGTTTCACTTGAACAAATATTTCGTTTCCATACCGATCAGTCATATTTTCAGTATGTCCAAGATTTAGAGATTACATGGAAGTGTGTTGAACGGAAAAATGAGTCGTTATGAATAGAAGACAACACCAACTAATCCAGAAAGAATAAGGACATAAGCTGGATGCCATCGTAATTTCAATAAGGCAAATAATGATAATCCAAAAACAAGTAATAAGCTTATCGTATGCCATGAAAAGTTCATAGCTATCATATGATTGGAAATGGCAAAACTTATCGCTGCAAAAAGGATTAAACTAGTGACAATGGGTCTTAGTCCATAAAACATCGATTGAATAATTGGATAATGATTCAATTTGCTGAAGAAGGTGGCTATAACGATTATGACTATAATTGCAGGAAGCAGGATTCCGAGAGCAGATGATATGGCTCCTGCTAATCCAGCAGTCGAATAGCCAACGAGAGTGGCACTATTGGTGGTGATAGGACCTGGGGACATGCCGGAAATGGCGATTACATCGGTAAATTGTTGCGTCGTCATCCAACCATGCTGTGAGACTTCCGATCCTATTACGGGAATCATGGCGTATCCCCCTCCAAACGATACAAATCCGATAATAAAGAAGGTGCTAAACAACTCCCACAATTCCATCATCATTTATCCCACGCTTTCTTGAAAATTAGTTTAAACCGATAACAGGGAAATATCGCCCACCTTTCATGGACCTATATGCCTGCACCCATGAAATATTCGAAATCATTCTCTTCTTCTTTCTTTTCTTTTCGGTCCATGTTGATTTTGTAACCTAATTTCCTCTTAATAGAGATGGTCACAACACCTGCTATCGCGCCTGCTAATATAGCTAAAACAGGGTGAATGAAAAAAAGGATTGGAATCCCCACTATTAATATACCTAATGTTGATTTGTCAACAATAGCCGTTTTTCCTATCTTGATAGCCGCATAGGCGATGATGGCAACTATGGAAGCTCTAATCGATATGAATGCGGATTCTATCTTTGGATTATCCTGAATGAAAAAATACAAAATGCCGAGGAGCAGTACAATTAAAAAGGTAGGAAGTGTAACACCGATCATAGCTGCCATTGCGCCCTTCATTCCGGCAATTCGATGGCCGATAAAGGTGGCTGAGTTAACGGCGACAGCTCCCGGTACAGACTGAGATAATGCAAAAACATCCGTAACTTCTTCGCTTTTCAGCCATTTTCTCTTCTCCACTACTTCTTTTTCGATTAAAGGGATCATCGCAAACCCGCCTCCGAATGTGACAGGTGCTATTTTAAAAAAGGTCCAAAATAATTGGAGCAGTGTTTTCCATTGTCCTTTCATTGTCATCAGTCCCTTCCTATGCTGCTCTATATAAATCTTATTATTAACATATCAAAGAAAAAGGAATGGGTAAATTGCAACAAAATCATCGGGTATAACAAAACGTTATACCCAGAAGATTTATCCGTTTTATAGAATTGAATAGAATCACCTGTTCAGGGAAAATAGCGTTGTTTTTCCATTTCACCATTTACCTATATGATGCTATCATTTTATTAAACTATTTATAGACATGGAGGTCGGCGTCTTGAAATTAGAAAATCTAAAAGTGTTTTGTTTAGTGGTGGATGAAGGAAGCATAAGCCAGGCAGCGAGGTTAAGTTTCTTATCTCAACCGGCGGTAACAAGACAGATTCACCAATTGGAAAATTTTTATAACACTTTGTTATTTGACCGTGAGGAAGGGAGGCTAAGGGTGACAGAAGCAGGAAAGTTGTTATACCCTTTTGCAAAAGCTATGGTGAATGACTTCAACCATTCAAAAGAAGTGATTCAGCAATCAGTGGGCGAGTACAATTTAAACCTCATAGTAGGTGCATCCCTGACAATCGGCGAGTATTTATTGCCAAGCTTGCTGGGGAGATTTAAAAAGCAGCAGCCTGAAATAAAAGTGACATTAACGATAAAAAATACCCCTCGAGTTCTGGAGGATTTATCAAACGATGTCATTGATTTGGCCTTGGTGGAAGGACTCGTGGAAAACACCGATTTTATTGTAGAAAAGTTCGCAGATGACGAATTGATATTGGTTTGTCCACCCGACCACACATGGAGAGACAGAAAAGAAATCCAGGTAGAGGAATTGGGAAATGAAAGGATGATCTGGCGTGAATCCATTTCAGGGACACGACTTATCGTAGAAAACATGTTAAGGGAGCATGGGGTTTTAGAAAAAATAGAAAACTACATGGAGATTGGAAGTACACAAGCGATAAAAAGTGCAGTCGAAGCTGGACTTGGAATCAGTATTCTGCCAAGGTTGTCATTGGCCAGGGAATTGGATCAAGGTTTTTTGCGGGAAGTCGGTATTTCCGGTATAAATATAAGAAGAGATCTATGGCTAGTCAGAAAAAACAAGCGTTTTAATAAAATAGGTGTGTCTAATTTTGTGAATTTTCTTCAATAGATAACTGAAGCATCAGTCATTTTACGGTCGCATGCGTTCCTATTCACATGATGTGCAGCGTTTTTTAGGTTCTTGGTTAGTCAATCAGGATTAATGACGAGCCTTAGCATATCGTTTATGAATAAAGCGGAAGTGATTGGAACTGTTATCACTGCTGTTCATATCAGTCAGAAGGAGCAAACATATAAATTGGTTTTGTGAATTCGATCCTATTTGCAGCTGGCTTACTTCTAATTTAAGGAATCGTGTTCTTAATCTTCGTTAAACCAGTTAAAGGGGTTCTCTTATTCAGGTGGACTATTAGTGCAATAGTAAAAAAACTTCTACAATATAAAATTTTTAGAGGTATTATATTTTAAATAAAAGCTTTTCTCATTCGAGAAGGGCATTATTTGTATTTGGATATTCAGCTTCCGCATCCTTTTAAGAAATGAATACAAAATTGGGCATTACATATTTTTCCCTATGAAAATCAAAGTTGATGTTCAAATTATACTGCAAACTAATTCCCTAATTTGATAATCATTCGTTAAATCCCTTGGCTTGACATAATCCCTACAAAGAGAATTATACCTAGATTGTTTACGATTACACTTTTTTTTGAATTTCATACATTGAAACCTCTTCTGCGATGTAGATGATAACTAAATTTCAGCACGGAATTTTTCTTATATTGGGAGTGGTTTAAGAAAAATGATATGAAGCCGATGTTTGCAAAAAAGCCTTGCACGTTAGCCCTAAACAGAAGGTGAGAGGCTTTTTGGTGCTATATTAAAATTTTTTGGATGATTTGGACGAAAAAGGGATTCTGCTGACGTCTGGAATGAACTAAAATAAAGTGGGGGAAGAAAGATTAATATCATAAAGAAGAATACTGAAATATTGATTCCACCAATTCAGGAATGAAAAAAATTATGAGTTAGGATATAATATAATTATTGTATTGGAGATTCATTCGGGAATTTCCTTTTTTTTATGGGCTTCATTAGTTTATCTCCCTGAAGAACCGGGAAATAAATTATAGTTGTATATGTTTTTGCAATAATAATTTAAGTGAAGTAGAGGGGATTGTTTTAATGGGGATGTTAGAAAAATTTATTAGTGAGACAAATGATGTGTTATGGTCATCCATTTTGATCATCATGTTGATTGGATTGGGTCTTTATTTTTCCGTACGCACGAAGTTTGTCCAATTCAGGATGGTTGGGGAAATGTTCAGACTTTTGGGGGAAGGAGCCACGGCGGAAAAAAAGGGTGTGACATCCTTTCAGGCATTTTGCATAAGCACGGCTTCCAGGGTAGGAACTGGTAACCTTGCAGGTGTTGCCATCGCAATCACGATGGGCGGCCCAGGAGCCGTTTTCTGGATGTGGTTAATAGCATTGATCGGGTCTGCTTCAGCTTTCATTGAAAGTACACTTGCTCAAATCTATAAGGTCAAGGATGGGGATGCATTCCGCGGAGGGCCTGCGTATTATATGGAAAAAGCTTTGAACGCCCGATGGATGGGCATCACGTTCGCTGTATTGATTTCGCTTACATTTGGACTTGCTTTCAACTCGGTTCAAGCCAATACGATTTCAAGTGCATTCAATGAATCGTTTGGAATCGAAAAGTGGGTTACGGGTCTTATTCTGGCTGTCGTCACAGCTGTCATCATTTTTGGCGGTATCAAAATGATTGCAAAGGTATCTGAAGTCATCGTCCCGATTATGGCAGGAGCCTATGTGATAGTGGCGTTGATTATCATCATCATGAATATTACCGAGTTACCGGGTGTTTTTGTTCTGATTTTTGAAAGTGCATTTAATGGAATAAAAGAAGTGGCTGGCGGAGTACTGGGAGCTGCCATGATGCAGGGAATCAAGCGTGGCCTATTTTCAAATGAAGCCGGGATGGGTAGTGCACCTAATGCTGGAGCGACGGCAGATGTAAGTCATCCCGTCAAACAAGGACTCATTCAGTCACTGGGTGTTTTTGTCGATACGCTCGTCATTTGCAGTTCGACTGCCTTCATCATTTTGTTCTCGGGTCTTTATACATCGAAAGAAACGGATGGAATCGTCCTTACCCAAAATGCACTTGGTACGGCATTGGGGTCTTGGGCTGGTATTTTCCTTGCCATTATCGTACTGTTATTCGCCTTCAGTTCCATTGTCGGCAACTATTATTATGGAGAGTCGAACATCGGCTTCATCAATGAAAATAAGGTTTGGTTAAACATCTATCGTATCGCAGTAGTAGGGATGGTGATATTCGGTTCGCTTGCCTCACTGAAATTTGTTTGGGGGCTAGCTGACTTGCTGATGGCACTCATGGCCATTATCAACCTGATCGCCATAGCATTACTTGGGAAGATCGCTTTTGCTGCACTGGCGGATTATCAAAAGCAAAAGAAAAGTGGGAAAAATCCTGTTTTCCATGTGAACAATATTAAAGGTTTGAAGAATGTGGAATGTTGGGGAGACCCATCCGATGATGTGGATGTGAATGTGTATAAGGAGAGCTAAGCTCTAATTAAGCTTACATGTAGAGTCCTTGAGAAGGGATTTTACTTGTAAGCTTTTTTTGTATGATCAATTGATTGAAAAGAAGGCTTTTTCCTCTTTTTTCTATCATGATTGAATATTGTTTTGTTTTTTACACAAAATACCTTTGTCTTTAGTACTGCTGTCAATCGATGGTTGGACAATTTGAAAACTAGGAGTGGAAAACTATGGATGGCAAGCCATCAAAAAATGAATCTTCAGAAATTGCTGGAAGAATATATGACGTCAGTGATTATAAACGGGAAGATGTTGTATCTTCGGGATTGGCTACAACCCACGAACAAGTCTCGGATACTTATGCGGAAGGCGAGATAAAAGCAGTCATTGATGATGTAAATGGAAAGGATATTGAGATTAAAAAAGAAGGATCTGAGGAAGAAAGGAAATGAAGTGATTTTTATTTTTTAGGAACAAGAATTATCGACTGATATTTTAAGTGAATATCGATTTAAACCCCTAGCTTTTTAAGCTAGGGGATATCTAATTAATAAATTCTTTCTCTCTCCATTTTTCGAAGTAACTCTTCCTTCGTTCTTGGGACAAGGTCCTTTTCTGCGGGTATCCTTGATTGAAGAAGGGCTTGAAACATTTCAAAAACCCACGGCTTCTCCAGGTGTGCCCTCATCAGAACGGCTTCATCATGAAAAACGGATACAGGGTCCCCTTGGTATATGACCTTACCATCGTTCATGACAACGACTTCATCAGCCCATTGATAGGCCAAATTAACATCATGAGTTGATAGAATTATCGTTTTGTCAGGATGGTGAATACTGTCCAGCAGAGACATGATCTGTCGGGAGAAATAAGGATCCAATCCAGCGGTAGGCTCGTCCAAGAGCCAAACATCGGGTTCCATGGCTAGTACCCCTGCAATGGCGACACGTTTTTTTTGCCCTAAGCTCAAAAAATGGGTGGGTCTGTCCTTCAATTCCGTTACTTCCGTTTGAGCCATCGCCCATTGTACTTTCTCGTGGACTACGTTTCTTTCCCATCCTAAATTCATCGGTCCAAACGAAATATCCTGTTGCACATTAGCGGAAAAAAGCTGAGAATCGGGATCTTGAAAAACGATCCCGACTTGTTTTCTTAATGATAATAATGCTTTACGGTCATATTTAATTTTCTTGCCCTTATATCTGATAGTTCCTGATGTTGGTTGTAAAAGACCGTTTAAATGGAGGAACAGAGTCGATTTGCCAGCTCCATTATTGCCTAATAATGCAATCTTTTTACCTTGTTGAACCGTTAGTGAAAGATCTTTTATAGCGAACGTTCCATCTGCGAATTGATGGGTGAGGCCCTCTATATTAAAAATATGCTCTTCCATTTTTGAATTGCCTCCAATTTACATATATCCATAAATAAAGATTAAGCTTCCTAGTATGATAATGGCGATCAGCCAATTGCGGGAGGAATAGGTGTAAGTATCATCGATAAATGATAGGTTTTCCTGATATCCTCTTGCATTCATGGCCATCGTCAATTGCGCAGAGCGCTGGAATACTCCCAAAAATAATGATGAGATTAGTAACCCGAGAGAGCGAATGCCTTGCCTTATCGAGCCATATCCAAGTCGTGAAGCTTGTGATAGGTGAATGGCCAAAGCTGTATCTAAAAAAATAAAGATGAAGCGATAGGTCAATTCTATTAAATCGATCAATAAAGACGGCAATTTAAGTTTCCGCAGCACGGATAGAATGACGGTAATGGGTGTTGTTAAGGTTAAGAAATATAAACAGCTTATACTGCCAAATACGACAGTGATCAAATTGATCACTGTACCAATGCTGTCATCGCTGATGAATATTTGCCAGTTTCCGGCTTTCCAGGACCACCATATATTGGATATTGAAGTGGGTTTGCTTGTAAAAGAAAAAAGGATGGTAATTGTACCTGATAATATAAAGAACCCCGGTAGTAAGAGTAATTTCAGATAATAAGAAAGTGGGATTCTTGCCGCAAAAATGATTAAAGCACTCATCACCGTAAAAGTGATGAGCGAAACGGCCATATCCCTTACAGTTAAGGAAAAAAGCAAAAGGGAGAGTGCAAAAATCATTTTTTCCAACGGATGTTCATCCTTTAGCCCATTGAAATAGGCATATTTATCAATGAGTAACATGCTTGGATTCTTCGGGCATGGCTTGTTTGGCTTGCTTATTCCTTTGTCTCATTACGCCAATGAAATATCCAATGAAACCAGCTCCGATTGCAGCTTGCAGCGCAAATAATAAGCTTTCTGTTTCTGCACCTGGTGGCTCCCAAATACTGTTGAACCATGGCTTATATTCCGGATGGATATTTGTGATGGCTTCTTCAGCTTCGCCGTCGGCACCGCCAAATTCCGTTCCTTGTTGGGTGATTAACGGTATGGTAGCAAGAATGACGACCAGGAAAAGCAGCAGTAAACTTTTTTTCATATTAACGGGCCTCCTTAGATAAAACTCGCAGCAATTTCAATTCGCCTAGATTGTATTTTTTTAAGAAATTCATCACAACGACTGTCAATAATCCCTCGCTGATTGCCAAGGGAATTTGGGTCAGGGCAAAAATCCCTGCAAACTTAGTGAATGAGGCCATGAATCCCCCTACCTCGGATGGAAAAGCAAGAGCAAGTTGAACGGAAGTTACCACATAGGTTCCTAAATCTCCAAAAGCAGCTGCCAAGAAAACGGCAAGAGAAAAAGACCACCCCAATTTAGTCGCGCCCTTGAAGACAAAGTAAGAAATGAACGGTCCGCATACTGCCATGGAAAATGCATTGGCCCCTAATGTCGTCAACCCTCCGTGAGCCAGTAATACAGCTTGAAATAACAGTACGATGGAACCCACGACACTCATGGCCAATGGTCCGAATAATATGGAACCCAAACCAACTCCTGTAGGGTGTGAAGAACTTCCCGTAACGGAAGGAATCTTCAGGGCCGATAATATGAATACAAATGCTCCCGATAGGCCGAGTATCATTTTTGTTTCTGGGTTTTCCTTTACTTTGGACCTAATCGACCGGTAACCCAAGATTAAAAATGGAAGGATAATGGCCCACCAGAATATGGCCCATTCAATCGGTAAAAATCCCTCCATAATATGCATGGCCATAGCACGTTTTGGTACAAGAAGCAATAAAATGACAAAATAAAGAATTTTCCAATTGTCTTTTTTCATTCTTTCTCCTTTCAACACTTTTAATTTTTTCTGATCAAGGCTTTTAGAAGAAAAGCGGCGCCCAACATAAAAAGCACTTCTCTAAAAAAGAAAGAAGTGCGTAATGAACAGGAATTCCTCAGCATAAACCAACCACGGGCTATTCTGCCTGATCCGCACACCCATCCTCGTAGGCTGAAACAGTTTCACGCTTCATGGCAGGTCTCCTGGCTTTGGTTCATCATCCCATTACATCCTTCCCATCTCATTTGACAGTGGATTAACCTTAAGGCAATAGGACTTCCCTTTACAGTGGCGGGACCGCTCCGGATTTTCACCGGCTTCCCTTTTAAGCTGAATTTCCGAGAAAATTCAACACCATAAAACTTATGTAATTATTTTGAAAAATCTCGTATAGTTTATCATAAAGAAATAATTCCAGCTACACTCTCTTTTTTTTTAAAAGACTAATAACGCAGAGAAGCGAGGCATGGAGCTGGATTTACCCTATTAAACTTTTCTAAACAGTCGGAATAAACTTTGAATTTTGCTAAAGTTGTTATATGATAGATAAAGTTAGCTAGAAATGTATAATAAAACCAAATATTTCATTTTAAAAGTGCTCTTGTGTGAATTATCAAGGGATAATAGGGAAAACGGTGAAAATCCGATGCAGCCCCCGCTACTGTAAACGCTGATGAAATTGTCGATGACCACTGGCTTAATGCCGGGAAGGGACAAAGTAAAATGAAGCGTAAGCCAGGAAACCTGCTTTTGAAATTGTATGATACTTTTCGGAGGGAAAGGTAGAAGGACTATGACGATTTTGGGAGATTCAGCATATTTGCCGAAGGCTCCTCATTCATATAGTTTTTTTAAAACCTTAACTCTTATGTTAAGGTTTTTTATTTTGCCTTTTCCCTGAACTCAGGAGGAAGAAGATGACTACTTGGAACTTGCAGGGTACTAATACGCATCTGTTGATTTGCAATGGAAGCAGTTGCATGAAAAAAGGCGGGGAAGAAGTAACCCAAGCGATTCGCGATGAAATTACTTCAAAGGGACTGGATATGAAAGTTCATACAACCAGGACACGCTGTAACGGAAGATGTAAGGACGCCTGCGTTGTAATTGAGTATCCCCAAGGGAGATGGTATCGGGTGGATACCCCAGATTACGGTCGGAAGATTGTAAGTAATATCGATGATGGGGAGTTTGTGCCACAGATGATCTACCAATTCAGTGATGGGGAAATGACCCCTAATCCAGATTTTCCTGCTCATACGGGTATTTCAAAGAACAAATCGTAAAAGGAGATGTCTTAATGAGTACTAACGGTAAATTATTCGTCGTGGGCTTTGGGCCAGGGAATTTTGAACACATTACCAAACGTGCTGTCGAAGCCCTTCAAGAAAGTGACTACATCATTGGTTATAAAACTTATGTTGAACTCATTCAGGGACTGCTTACAGATCAAACGATTATTAGTACGGGAATGACTGAAGAAGTATCACGTGCTCAGGAAGCAGTGAAACAAGCGGAGCTGGGAAAGAAAGTGGCTGTAATTTCCAGTGGTGATGCCGGAGTTTACGGGATGGCAGGGCTGGTTTATGAAGTATTGATTGAAAAAGGGTGGAAAGAAGATACTGGAGTGGGCATTGAAGTCATCCCTGGTATTTCTGCAATCAACTCTTGTGCGTCTTTACTTGGGGCACCTGTCATGCACGATTCGTGTACCATCAGCCTCAGTGATCATTTAACGCCTTGGGAACTTATCGCTAAAAGGGTGGAAGCTGCTGCAATGGCTGACTTTGTCATTGCACTTTATAACCCGCGTAGCGGAAGGCGGACTAGGCAAATTGTAGAAACACAAAAAATTCTCCTTCGCTACCGTTCACCGGATACACCTGTCGGGTTGGTGAAAAGTGCTTATCGCGATCGGCAGGATATTGTCATAACCAATTTGAAAGATATGTTGAATCACGATATTGGAATGTTGACCACCGTCATTATTGGTAATTCATCTACCTTTTTATATGATGACAAAATCATCACACCAAGAGGTTATCAGAGGAAATATACATTGAATTCGGAAAAGCAAACATTGAAGCCGCATCAGCGTCTGCAAAAAGAAGCAGAACCGTGGGCATTAGATCAAGAAGCCGATTCCATGCAAGAAGCCTACGCTGAGCCTGATGGAGGGGTTGGATTACTTACAAAAGCACCAGAAAAGAAGGCGACATCTTTTGAAATGGCGATGGAAGCCCTGTCTATAGTTAAGGGCCAAACCGTTCAGCAACCCATTAAGCCGTTTGTTCAGCAAAAAATGGAGTCGGTATTCGAACTTGCGGTCAGTCCAGGTGTGGCGAATAAACAATTCACTCCCAAACAAATGATGACACTTGCGGAAGTTGTCGGGGAAAAGGGATCGATGGAATACACGCCAAACCATAAGATCGTATTAAAGATTCCGACAACGGATCCGGAAGTCATTACGGGGAAATTGCAATCAGCAAACTTTCTGTTATCGCCGATTGGAGATGTACTGACATTAAAAGCCTGTGATTTCTGTGATGGGGAAAAAGCGGAATCCATTCCTTTTGCGGATGAAATACACCGGGTGCTCGGCGGAATGAAAATGCCTAAGGAACTGAACATCGGTTTTAATGGGTGTGGAATGGCTTGTTATAGTGCTGTGATGGATGATATCGGGATTGTCTTCCGAAAAGGGAAGTTCGACTTATTTCTTGGAGCTAAACCGGTTGGAAGAACAGCCCATCCAGGTCAGCTGGTTGCAGAAGGCATTGAACCGGAACAGCTTGTTGAACTGATTACGGACATTGTCGGGGAGTATACGCAAAATGCCCATCCAAATGAGCGGCTTTTTAAATACTTCAAACGTGCAAAAAAGATACAGAGTTTTTCTTATCAGGACATTGCTCCCAAAATAAACATAGAGCCTGCGCCTTGTGAAGACTAATCAAGAGGGGGAAAGTAAATGAAAGCAGTTTTGTTCGTAGGACATGGAAGCCGCTTGGCTTCAGGAAACGAAGAAGTCCTTCATTTTATTAAAAATATGATTCCGGCAATGGATGACGGCTTTTTGGTAGAAACGTGCTTCTTGGAGTTTGCGGCACCGAATATATCTAAAGGCATTGATAATTGTGTAAAACGAGGGGCTACGGAAGTTATCGTCATACCAATCATTTTGTTGCATGCAGGACATTCGAAATTACATATCCCGGCTGAAATAGAGGATGGGAAAACCAAGTATCCAGAAGTGAAATTCACATATGGTCAAACGATCGGGGTCCACCATGATGTATTGACGATCCTGACAGATCGTCTTGAGGAAGTTGGTTTCGATACATCCTCAAAACAGCCTGAGACAGCAATTTTGCTAATCGGCCGAGGTGGCAGTGACGCTGATGCAAATAGTGATATATATAAAATTTCACGATTATTATGGGAAAAATTAAACGTGAAATGGGTCGAAAGTGCCTTCATGGGTGTAACGGAACCGCACGTGGATGAAGGCATTGATCGATGCATCCGCTTAGGGGCAAAAAAAATAGTGATGCTGCCATATTTCCTTTTCACGGGTGTGCTAATGGAAAGAATGGAAGATATGCTGAAAGGCTATCAAGAGCAATATCGTGATCGAGAATTTATTTTGGCGAAGTATTTTGGGTATCATCCAACCTTACAGAACATTTTGCAAGAACGTGTAATTGAAGCTAGCGAAGGCAGATCAAGTGGGGTCCGAGATTTGGAAAACTATCGTAAACATGTCGAAGAACATGGACATGCCCACCATCATCATCACGACTACGACCACGACCATGATCACGACCACGACCATGATCACGACCACGACCACGACCATGATCACGACCACGACCACGATGAGCAAGTAGTGGGGACATCAAAATGATTTTGTTCTTGGCGGGTACAAGTGATGCAAGGGAATTAGCGATTGAGATGAAGCAGGTGGGATTCGAGGTTTTGGCAACTGTTGTAACCGGGTCGGCGGCGAAGAGTTTGCAAGATGAAGGGATATCCACCCGTATTGGCCGATTAACTGCAGAGGATATGACATCTTTAATCTCTGAAAAAGGTTTTCAGGCTGTAGTTGATGCAAGTCACCCATTTGCGGAAGAAGCATCCAAAAACGCCCTTAACGGAGCAAAGGCAGCAAATGTTCCATATATTCGTTATGAGCGTGAAAGTCAACGGTTTAAGAATGACAAATTGATAGTTGTCCGTGATTATGAGGAAGCTGCCAAGCTTGCAGCGGCAAAACGGGGAATCATCATGCTTACGACCGGAAGTAAAACCCTAGCTGTATTCGCAAAAGAATTGGTCGGACTCGAGAATACCAGAGTCATAGCAAGAATGCTGCCACGCATGGACAATATGGAAAAATGTGTGGAGCTAGGCATTGAACAAAAAAATATCGTTGCGATTCAAGGTCCATTTTCCAAGGAATTAAATAAAGCTCTATATGAACAGTATGGCGTCACATTGATGATAACGAAAGAAAGTGGCAAAGTTGGTGCGGTTGATGAGAAATTGGAAGCCGCCTTGGAATGTGGAATAGAGACGATTATGATATCGCGACCGGATGTGGACTATCAAAATGTCCATTCAAGTTTTGATCATGTCATTTCTGAATTGAATAAACAGCTAAATCAAAAATAGGAGGAATGCAAGATGGACTTTAAAACGGATTTTAAACCACTGACGGTAGATCCAGACAAAATATATGATTATAGCTTTGCAATGATAGCTGAAGAAATGGGGAATCATGATTTTTCCGAAGATGAATGGAAGATCGTCCGCCGGGTCATTCATGCTTCAGCGGACTTTGAATTGGGAAGAAGTGTCATCATCCATCCAAATGCTATTCAAGCTGGTGTGGAAGCCATTCGCAAAGGCAGGCATGTCATTGCGGATGTGCAAATGATCGAGAGCGGAACAGGCAAAAAAAGATTTCAAAAACATGGCGGGGACGTGCATTGCTATATTTCAGATCCAGATGTGATGGTCGAAGCAAAACGTTTGAATACGACTAGAGCGATCATTTCGATGCAAAAAGCCGTAAAGGAAAATGAAGGGGGCATTTATGCCATTGGCAATGCACCTACAGCATTACTTGAGCTCATTCGCCTTATTAAAGAAGGGATTGCAAAACCGGACTTAATCATTGGAATGCCTGTTGGGTTTGTTTCTGCAGCGGAATCTAAAGAGGAACTGGCTAAGATCACAGAAGTTCCATTCATTACGAATATTGGCCGAAAAGGTGGAAGTACTGTCACTGTTGCCGCATTGAACGCGATTTCCCTTTTAGCTGATAGTTAAAAAATGGAAAAGAAAGTGAAAAAAGACCCCTCACAAATGCGTCATGGATATACGACGGGAGCATGTTCGACAGCCGTGACCAAAGCGGCATTGACCGCCTTGATCACGGGGGATGCGCTGGAGGAAGCAACGATTTCCTTGCCAATTGGCCGAGATGCCACTTTCACTATTGAGAAATATGAAATATCGGAAAATGCGGTTAGTGCAGAAACGGTTAAAGATGCCGGAGATGATCCTGATGCCACACATCTGGCCCATATTATCTCTACTGTCAGCTGGTCCGATGCACCTGGGATTATCTTGGATGGAGGGACAGGAGTTGGTCGTGTGACCAAACCCGGGCTTCCCGTTCCTGTAGGGGAAGCGGCCATTAATCCTGTACCGCGCAAAATGATTTTAACCACTGTGCAACAAACATTGGAAGAATTTAAGATCAATAGAGGAGTGAAAGTCGTCATCTCCGTGCCCGCAGGTGAAGAAATAGCAAAAAAAACATTAAATGGCCGCTTGGGGATTGTGGGGGGTATTTCCATTTTGGGAACAAGGGGCACCGTCGTCCCTTTTTCCAGTTCGGCCTACATGGCAAGTATCGTCCAGGCTATAAGTGTCGCCAAAGCGAGTGGTTGTGAGCATCTTGTCTTAACGACTGGCGGGCGAAGTGAAAAGTATGCAATGGGCCTTCTTCAGGATTTACCGGAGGAAGCCTTTATTGAAATGGGTGACTTTGTGGGCTTCTCACTTAAGCAATGTAAGAGGCAGGGAATAAAAAAGGTATCACTGGTCGGCATGATGGGGAAATTTTCTAAAGTTGCCCAAGGTGTGATGATGGTGCATTCAAAGAGTGCCCCGGTCGACTTCGGTTTTCTATCGGAGATAGCCCATAGCGTTGGAGCAGGAGATGATCTTGTTCTTGAAATCAAGAATGCAAACACAGCATCACAAGTTGGGGATATGATGTCGGCGATCAATAATTTTGATTTTTTTAATAAACTATGTGAATCCTGCTGTCACTCTGCCATAAAGCAAGTGAAGGGTGGCATTGAAATGGAAACGGCGATTTATTCGTTGAAAGGACAATTACTGGGAAGGGCTGTTGGAATTGAGTCAATTGATGAAATTAATCGGGATAGGGGATAACGGTCAGGAAAGCTTACTGCCGCAATATGCCCAATGGATTGAAGAAAGTGAAGTGCTGGTCGGAGGCGAGCGGGTCTTATCCTTCTTTCCGAACTATTCTGGCCAGAAGTTTGTCATAAAGGGCGATTTGAAGAAAGTGGTGGAACAACTGCAGGATGAAACTCGTCCAACTGTTGTCTTAGCTTCCGGTGACCCATTGTTTTACGGAATGGGAGGCTATCTTTCCAGCAAGATCAACATGGAAGTTTACCCATATTTCAGTTCCATTCAGCTTGCTTTTGCAAAAATGGGTGAAAGCTGGCAAGATGCTTTCCTAGTTAGTATTCATGGCCGCAGTATGAAAGGGCTGGCCCAAAGGATTGATGGGAAAGCAAAAGTTGCCTTGCTTACTGACATCGAAAATAGTCCAAACCAACTGGCTAAATATCTCCTTTCATACGGAATGACAGAATATCGGGCATTCGTTGCTGAAAATCTTCAAGGAGAAACTGAAGACTCTGGCTGGTATGAACTTGATGAAATGATGGAGCGGGAATTCTCCCCGTTGAATGTTGTCATTTTAAAAAGAAAATCAGAAGGTCCAAGCTGGTCTTTAGGGATAGATGATGAAGAATTTTTGCAACGGAAGCCGGATAAAGGACTCATAACCAAAAAGGAAATTCGAGTATTGAGCCTGCATGCGTTGAAACTCGAAAAAAATAGCATAGTTTGGGATGTCGGGACGTGTACGGGATCAATGGCAATTGAAGCGGCTAAGCTTGCATCAGAAGGTCAAATCTTCGCAATTGAAAAAAATGAGCCTGATTTAGAAAACTGTTATCAAAACCAACGAAAATTCCGTACCGATATAACAGCTATTCATGGAAAAGCTCCGCAAGGCCTGGAAACTTTTCCAGACCCTGATGCGATTTTTATTGGCGGGACCGGCGGCGAAATGGTAGATCTAATCAATACTTGCTGCAAACGGCTGAAAGAAGGCGGCAGGATCGTTCTAAATGCTGCAACGATCGAGAATCTTTACCGGGCTAATGAGGCATTTGGGGAAGCTGGTTTTCACACTTCCATCATGCATGCGCAAATTTCCCGAAGTAAGCCAATATTGGGAATGAACAGATTCGTACCGCTTAATCCGGTTTATATCATTACTGCACAACGAAAGGAAGACATGAATGAGTAATCTTGGTACATTATATGGCCTAGGCGTGGGCCCGGGCGATCCAGAGCTTATTACAGTAAAGGCATTTCGCGTGATTCAGGAGTCTCCTGTCATTGCATATCCCAAAAAAAGAAAAGGGAGTAAAAGCTACGCCCATCGCATCGTTGAAGTTTACATTCGTCCTGAAGAGAAGGAAATGCTGGGCCTAGTTTTTCCGATGACGAAAGATCAAGCAATTTTGGATCGGGAATGGAACGGAACGGTTGAAAAGGTTTGGCAAAAATTATACGAAGGAAAAGATGTTGCTTTCGTTACGGAAGGTGATCCCCTTTTATATAGTACGTTCATACATATGATGAAATTGATGCAGGAGTTACATCCTGAAGTCGAAATTAAGACAGTCCCGGGCATTTCTTCGTTTAATGGATCAGCGTCAAGGTTAGGTATCGCTTTGGCGGATGGTGATGATCATGTGGCGATTGTTCCGGCAAGGGATGATTATGAAGCGATGAGGAAGGCGATTGAAGATCATGATGCTGTGGTGTTCATCAAAGTGGCAAAAGTCATCGATTTAATGATTACTGTTTTAAAAGATTTAAACTTGCTTGAAAAGGCCTCGGTCGTAACAAAAGTCACATCCGATGAAGAAGTGATTTGGAAAGTGAGTGAATTGGAAGGACTTGAACTAGAATACTTAACATTGATGGTGGTGAGAAAATGAAGATATATATTGTAGGTGCTGGCCCAGGAGATCCGGATTTGATTACTGTAAAAGGATTGAACATTCTCCAAACTGCTGATGTGATTTTATATACGGATTCATTAGTGAATGAGGAATTAATTGCTAAGGCAAAACCGGATGCTGAGGTGCTAAAAACGGCTGGAATGCATTTGGAAGAAATTGTTGGCATTATGGTTGATCGTGTTAAAGAAGGAAAGATGGTTGCCAGAATCCATACAGGGGATCCTGCTATGTATGGGGCGATCATGGAACAAATTGTCCTATTGAAGAAAGAGGATATTGGTTATGAGGTGATTCCTGGCGTAAGTTCAGTATTCGCCTCGGCAGCGGCAATAGGAGCAGAGCTGACTATCCCGGATTTAACCCAGACACTCATTTTGACGAGGGCTGAAGGACGTACTCCTGTTCCTGAATTTGAGAAGTTACGTGATTTGGCAAGTCATCACTGCACGATTGCCCTCTTCTTGAGTGCGACCTTGACTAAAAAAATCGTTAAAGAACTCAAGGAAGCCGGTTGGAAGGATGATACGCCGGTCGCAGTCATTCAACGGGCAACATGGCCGGACCAAAAAATAGTCCGTACCACGTTAGTTAATTTAGATGATGATATGCGTAAAAATGGTATCCGCAAGCATGCAATGATTTTGGCTGGATGGGCGTTAGACCCTACTATCCATGATAAAGATGAATACCGTTCAAAACTATATGATGCGAGTTTTACCCACGGTTTCAGAAAAGGTGTTAAGCCATGATCATTGAATTGAAGGAAGAGGAACTTGCTCCCATTAAACAGTCTCATACTTATGCAATCGTGGCAATTACAAAGCACGGTGTCGAGCTGGCACGAAAATTACATACCGTTTTTTCGAATTCCGATCTATATTACATGAGCAAGTTTGAAAAAGGGGACGAAGAGCATAAACAGATCCAGCTTTTTTCGGGAAGCGTCCGTATGCTTTTACCAGCTTTATTCAAGGAATATAAAGGAATCATATTAATTATTTCACTCGGGGCAGTCGTCAGGATGATTGCTCCCATTTTGAAGGATAAGAAAACGGATCCAGGTGTGGTTGTCATTGATGACAAAGGGGAAAATGTTATAAGTGTATTGTCAGGGCATCTTGGCGGAGCAAATGAACTGACTAAGGAAGTTGCTGCTGCCCTTGACGCAAAAGCTATAATCACTACGGCTTCGGATGTACAGAAAACGATTCCTGTCGACTTATTTGGCCAGCGCTTTGGCTGGATTTGGGATTCAGCAGAAAAATTGACGCCAGTAAGTGCGTCCGTTGTAAATGAAGAGCATGTTGCCGTTGTACAGGAGTCAGGTGAACGGAACTGGTGGTCGTATGAAACGCCATTACCTGAACGTATAATCATATACCCTTCAATTGAAGAAGCGCTTCAAGCAAAGCCACAAGCAGCTCTGGTCGTCACTCACCGCATGCTTAGCCAGTCGGAAAAGAGGATCCTGGAAAATGGGATCGTTTATCGTCCTCAAGTAATTGTTCTTGGTATCGGGTGCAATAGGGGAACATCGGCTGCTGAAATAGAGCATGTGATTACAGAAACACTAGAGGAATTATCGTTTTCCTTAAAAAGCGTTAAAGCGATCTGTACAATTTCCTTAAAGAAAGACGAAATTGGCTTGATTGAAGTAGTTAAGAAATTTGGCTGGGAATTTGTATATTATGAACCGGAAGAGCTTAATCAAGCTCAAATCGAAGCGCCATCCGATACAGTTTTTAAATATACAGGTGCATACGGTGTGAGTGAACCGGCTGTCAGGATTTATACTAAAGCTGAACAATTGGAGCTGGTTAAGAAAAAATCGGGGAATGTAACCATATCAGTTGGGATCATTCCTTTTTAAGGAGGGAATATAAATGAACGATAGAAGATTGGTGATTGCAGGTACCGGAAGCGGTGTCGGGAAAACGACATTGACCATCGGAATCATGGCAGCCCTCCAGAAGAAAGGCTATACCGTTCAAGGGTTCAAATGTGGTCCTGACTATATTGATCCAACCTATCATACCGCAGTTACAGGACGAATTTCACGCAATCTTGACAGTTGGATGTTTGAACACGATACCGTCCGAGAAATTCTTAACAAAGCAAGTATCGGAGCTGATATCTCGATCATCGAAGGAGTCATGGGTTTTTTCGATGGCAAAAGTCCTTTAGCCAATACAGGATCGACGGCTGAAATCAGCATGATCACCCAAAGCCCTGTCTTGTTGGTAGTCAACTGTGCCAGCATGGCGAGAAGTGCCGCAGCCATTGTAAAAGGGTTTCAGGACTTTTCAACCGGTCCGAACATCATTGGGGTAATTGCCAATCAAGTGGGAAGTGTAGGGCATTACCAAATTGTCAAAGCGGCCATCGAGCAAGAATGCGATGTTCCGGTGCTGGGATATATGAAGCGGGAATTGGATATTGATATTCCTAGCCGTCATTTGGGCTTAATTCCTGCTATTGAGCGCGGGGAACTTGACCCGTTTTTCGATAAGCTTGCACACTTAGTCATGGAAACGATTGATATCGATCAGTTGTACCGTTTGTCCATGACTAGCGCCGTTTCCAGTGGGAATTCAAATATATTTCAGCACCAAAATAAAAAAGGCGTGTGCATTGCCGTCGCAAAAGATGCGGCCTTTAATTTTTATTATCAGGAAAACCTTGAGTTGCTTGAAGCGAATGGGGCAAACATCAAGTATTTTTCTCCATTAAAAGGGGAAGAAGTTCCATTGGATGCTGATGGTTTATACCTTGGAGGCGGCTTTCCAGAGGAATTTGCAGACGAACTTTCTGGTCATTTGGGTACTATTAAATCCATCCGAAGCTCTATTGAAAAGGGGTTGCCGACTCTAGCGGAATGTGGTGGTTTCATGTTTTTGAGCAAATCAATTGAAACAACTTCCGGAGAAACGCACCAGATGGCAGGGATAATACCAGGCAGGATTAAGATGCAGAAAAAACTTGCAGCACTTGGATATCGTGAAATTACAGGAACACAAAGCAACTTTTTGATCAATGAAATTGAGCAGGCAAAAGGTCATGAGTTCCACTATTCGACATTTGAAGCAGATGGTGATCTTACACATGCTTATGAAGCCAAAGGCAGATTCGGTTTGAAACAAGAAGGGTGTGTATTAGGTAACCTTGTTGCCGGGTATACCCACTTTCATTTTGCTTCCAATCCAAAACTTGCAAAGAACTGGATCGATGCTTGCTTAAAACAAAAAAACAGATCTACCCAGGAAACTATCATCAAGTAAAAGGTATTTTTTGAAGATTAAGAGGAGGCACGAGCATGAAACCGGGAAAAGTACATCTGGTCGGTGCGGGTCCCGGAGATCCGAAACTGATTACGGTATATGGACTGGAATGTATCCAAAAGGCGGATGTCATCGCATATGACAGGCTTGTCAATCCAGAACTATTAACCTATGCAAAAGAAAATGCAGAACTGGTGTATTGCGGGAAATCACCAGGGAAACATCATCTCATTCAAAATGAAATTCATGAACTTCTTGTGGAAAAAGCCTTACAGGGGAAAAATGTCACCCGACTAAAGGGCGGAGATCCATTTGTCTTCGGTCGGGGCGGTGAGGAAGCTGAGATACTGGCTGCTAACGGAATTGAATATGATATCGTCCCGGGAATCACAGCGGGTATCGCGGCTCCGGCTTATGCGGGCATCCCGGTTACCCACCGTGAACATGCATCAAGTTATGCGATTGTGACAGGACATGGCCGTGATTACAAGGGACAGGATAACCTGAATTGGCAGGCATTGGCTCAAGGCATCGATACCATCGCTTTTTATATGGGGATAGGTAATATGCCGTTTATATGTGAAAAATTGATGGAGCATGGCAGGGACGGTAAAACGCCAGTGGCTGTCATTGAATGGGGCACGACAGATAAACAAAGGACGATCACCGGTACGTTGAGTTCGATTCCTTTGCTTGCTATTAAAGAAAAAATTCAAAATCCGTCAATCTTCCTAGTAGGCGATGTCGTCCAATTAAGAGAAAAAATCCAATGGTTTGAAAGAGTGATTGAATCAGAATCCATTATAGAAGGGAATGAGTCGGAATGTCCATCATTCAGGAATTGAAGGAACGCAGGGCAATAAGGAACTACGAAGATAAAGAAGTGGAAGATGAAAAAATCAGGATGTTATTGGAAGCGGCTACCTATGCCCCTAACGACCGATTACGTGAACCTTGGGGCTTTTATGTAATCAAGGGTGAAGCGAAGCACCGTTATGAAAGATTGGCAGAAAAGTATTTACATGAACGCTTCCCGACCAAACCAAAATTGATAGACAGTTCACTGGAAGTTGTTAAGACGACACCGCTTATCATCGTCGTGACTTCTGATATTTTGCCTGATGATCCAGATTCATCCGAAGATAATGTATTTGCCTCTTGTTGTGCCGTCCATTCGATGTGGCTTGCCGCAAAAGAACTGGGTCTTGGATTCGTTTGGCGTACTAGAGGAGTGGGTCTTGTCAGGGATGAACGACTTCACGGGTTTATCGGTTCACCGGAAAACAAAAAAGTGATCGGCACCATTTTTGTCGGATATCCGAAAGGGGATCAACCAATTCCTGCTACTCAAAGGACTTCATACATAGAAAAAACAGTTTGGTTATGAAGGTAGGTGAGTGAGTGGCACGCAGAGGATTAATGCTTATTTATACGGGAAATGGGAAAGGGAAGACGACTGCCTCATTAGGGGTGACTTTACGGGCAATCGGCAGAGGAATGAATGTCAAATTCCTTCAGTTCATAAAATCTCCAGAGCGTACATATGGAGAAGCGTTGGCTTTAAAAAAATTAGGCGTTGAAATGGAACAGCTTGGTATTGGTTTTACCTGGACCAAAACACCAGATGAGCATCGAAGCGCATTATCGTTAGCTTGGGAAAAGGCGAAACAGGCCCTTAGTGATCCTGACATTGATTTACTCGTTTTGGATGAGTTGAACAATGCGTTAGCCATATCCAAATTCCCTATTGAAGATGTCTTGCCATTGGCTGAAATCATCGAGGCGATTCGTAATCGTCCCGCTCATATGCATATTGTCATTACCGGTAGGGATGCCAAGCCAGAGCTTATGGAAATGGCGGATTTGGTTTCATCCATTGAGGCGACCAAGCATTATTATGACGAGGGTATCGGAGCTGTCAAAGGATTAGAGTTTTAGGGGGTGAGCGGAATGAAGGCACGGTCCATCATGATACAAGGGACGTCATCTGATGTAGGAAAAAGTTTGATTTGCACGGCATTTTGCAGGGTTTTTTCTAATAAAGGATTACGTGTCGTCCCATTCAAATCACAAAACATGGCATTGAATTCTTATGTAACCTTGGATGGCGGTGAAATCGGACGGGCGCAGGGAGTACAGGCGGAGGCAGCACGAATCACGGCAACAACTGATATGAATCCAATATTACTGAAGCCGAAGAAGGATATGGTTTCGGAAGTCATCGTGCACGGAAAGCATTTTCTTGATATGAATGCAAAAAGCTATCGGAATCATTTTGTCCAAGAAGCCATGCCCATCATCCGTAAATCGGTGGAAAAACTTCAAGATGAATATGACATCATCGTACTGGAAGGCGCAGGAAGTCCAGCTGAAATTAACCTTAAGGACCGGGATATTGCGAATATGCGAATGGCCAAACTCGCGGATGCGGCTGTCATTTTAGTGGCAGATATTGACCGTGGTGGCGTATTTGCTTCCATCATCGGGACACTTGCCTTATTGGACAAAGATGAACGCGATTGTGTAAAGGGGATCATCATCAATAAATTTCGTGGCATGCGTGAACTGTTGGACGATGGCATTGAATGGGTGGAAAAGGAAACCGGGATTCCGGTTCTCGGGGTGCTGCCCTATCTTGACGTGAATATTGAAGCGGAAGATTCACTTGCCCTCTCTTCCTTACGTTTTAAAAAACCTAAAAAGGCTGAGTTTCCGATCGATGTAGCCGTCTTGAGATTTCCGCGGATCTCCAACTTTACAGATGTGGATCCTTTTTTTGATGAACCCGGAGTAGGTGTCCGCCTAGTAAGCAGTGTCCATGAGTTAGGTAATCCCGATCTGCTTATTTTGCCTGGTACAAAAAACACGATGGAAGATTTAGAGTGGTTGAATCGTAGGGGGTTGGATCGGGCCATCAATGAACTGCGGAAACAAGGAACGATGATATTTGGCATATGCGGCGGTTTTCAAATGCTAGGGACTAAACTTTTCGATCCTGACGCGGTCGAAGGTGACGGTGAGAACGCAGATGGGCTTTCGCTTCTTCCGGTGGAAACCGTATTTCAAGCAGAAAAGAAAACGGTACAAATGGAAGGTGTCCTTTCTGCCGGGATAATGGAAGGTCGAATGAATCTTATCGGTTTCGAAATACATTTAGGCAGAACGACATTGAAGTCGCAAGTAAGGCCCTTTCTTTTATTGAAGGATGGAAGAGAAGATGGAGCCATTTCCAATGACAACAAAGTAATGGGAACATATCTTCATGGGATATTCCATAATCGCCTGTTCACTAGATTACTAGTTAACCAAATTCGACGGAACAAGGGGTTGGAAGAAGTGAAGGAAAACGTCCAAAGCGACTCGGAGCGTAGGGAGGAAGCGTACAATCTCTTGGCATCCCATTTGGAGGAAAACATTGATATGGATACCATCTATCAATGGCTGCAGCTTGAAACCACGGAAAGCTGAAAAATGGTCTCGGCAAAATCATTTTATCCTGTTGATCAAAGCCTTTTAACCTATATGAAATGGACTGGAAACACATTGGTATAAGGGTAAACTTCCTTTTAATTAGCCATATTAAGTGACAGACGTATATAAGATATGTTATGTTGTCTTCTCTACATACTTTAAGAATATAAAAGGATGAGGTGTTCATATGAATAAAACAGAATTAGTGAGTAGTGTGGCAGCACAAGCTGAACTAACAAAAGACGACGCAAAAAAAGTAGTGGATGCATTGTTTGAAACAATCACGACTACACTTGCTAAAGAAGAAAAGATCCAACTAGTTGGTTTTGGTACATTTGAAGTGCGCGACCGTGCAGCTCGTACAGGAAGAAACCCACAAACAGGTGAAGAAATACAAATTGCAGCTAGCAAAGTACCCGCTTTTAAAGCAGGTAAGGAATTAAAAGAAGCTGTAAAATAAAAAAATGAACAAAGAAAAACCTGGCGATCAATATTCGCCAGGTTTTTTGTTTACTGCCTGATTTTCATTCCAAATAGGGTTGGTGACAAGATATGGATTATAGGATGTATAAAAGCGCTTGATTTAACGTATTAGTTGGCATAAATCCATCGTGTTGAAAATGTGGTGATTTTGGATGATGATGGCTATTTAATCTTTCTTTATCATTTGACCAAAGAAAGAAAATAAGCTCACTCCATGAAAAAAAGGGAGACAGTCATGGAATGTAACACAAATGAAAAGAATTTATAGTACTTATTAATAAGGTTAAAACTGAGGCTATGTTAGGCTAAATGAATAACAAGCTTTAAAACCAAAATAAAAGAGGTGATAAATATGTTGAAAAAGATAATGAAAAAAATCAAACAACTTTCCCAAGGCAGCAGTGAGCGAAGGCATGGTCATTATCGCCGAGGCAGCAGTAGCAGCAGCAGAGGGTATAAACGATCTCCCATGAGTGGAAGTGACCGCTACAAGAGAAAAGGGCGGGGCAGTAGCAGCTAATTCAATTCCTTTGTCTCTAATGCTGCATGCAGGTCCATTGAGATTTCTTGGATATCAGAATAAGGTTCTTGGATGCTTAATAACCTTTTGAGTATGTGCTCGGTATCTTTTTCCAACGAAAGCTCTTCTGTCCAAGGGAGAGCCATTTTATTTTTGGAAGTGTATGTCGTATAAAGTACATATAAGAGTATTTCTCCCAAGTCGTAAAAATCCTGCCTTTTCAGCTGCAAAATGGCTTCTTTTGCGAGATCGGCCGAAACGGCACGTTTAGACAAACCAAAGTCTATCAAAATGGGCTGATTGTCTTTAAGTAAGATATTTGGTATACGTAAATCTTGATGGAAAATATAATGGCTGTGCAGATAAGATACTAATTCGACCAACTCACCAAGAAATAGTAGAGACTCTTTCTCATTGAACGTTATATGATTCAAAAAAATATGGTCTTCCAAATTATCCCCTTCAATGAAATCCATCACAAAATAATAATTTCCGTCATGTGAAAATTTCTCGTGAAATTTAGGCATTTCTTTATGGTTTAACATTCGTAATATGGAGATTTCATTCTCAAACTGTTCAAGCTCTTTTTTGCTGCGGCGTTTACTTGTCCGGAGCTGTTTGATTACGGTATTCACATTCGTTTTTAAATCAATGCAAAGATAGATAATACCGTAGCTACCTGTTCCTATTACAGCCGTTACTTCGTAGCGGTTTTTCAAAACCACGCCTTTTTTTAAAGGTATATCCACAAAAAATTGATAGATCTTTCGAATGGAACGCAACATTGAAACTTCCCTCACCACTTTCATATATTTGAGTGGAAAACTCAAAAGACCATTATGATAACTAAACTGGAAATATGAATGATCATGGATAGTGTACCATTGATTTTTGATATTGCGGTAATGAAAGTCTTTTCTTCGGTAGTGTCCTTTTACACGATATTCAATAAAATGTTGATCAATATATCTATGGAAATAAATTCCCTATCAATGAAAAAAGAACAAATTAAAGATGACTATTGAAAATAAAAAATTTTCGTAATTTCATATTATGAAATTATTGGATTTTTTAAATTTTTAAGTTTAATATAATGAATTCATAATCAAAGAGTAGGAGGTGAAAAGATGGATGGGCGCGAGTTAAGAAATTGCTTTGGTAAATTCCCAACCGGAGTTACGATAGTGAGCTGGTTTGATGGGAAAGTTCAAAATGGCATTACTGTGAATTCATTCACTTCGGTTTCCTTGGATCCCCCGCTTGCTTTAGTGTCAATTCATAAAGAAGCAAAAGCCTGCAATAGCATGAAAGATAGAGCATTTACCATTAACATTTTGTCGGATGAACAAGAATCCATTGCATGGCAATTTGCGGGCAATAAACGGGAAGCACTTGAAATTGACTGGGATAACAAGGGGATTTCACCAAAAATAAAAGGAAGTGTCGCCTGGATGGAATGCAAACCATGGAAAGAATATGATGCGGGTGATCATGTTTTGTTCATAGGTGAAATCCAGGAATTACATTTCGAAGATTTGGAAGCGCTTACTTTTTATCAAGGGAAAATGGGGTCTGCTAAACAACTCGTAAAATAAGGGGGATTTTTATGGGCATTAAAACCGGCGAAGAATATATTAATAGAATTAAATCCAGAAAGCCAGAAGTCTGGCTTGGTGGAAGAGTGGTTGAGGATATTTATAATGAACCAATTTTTAAACAGCCGATACAAGAAATTGCGAAGTTGTATGACATTCAACATGACCCGGAATATCAAGGTGAAATCACCCACATTTGTAAAGAAACCGGAGAACGTGTTAATAATGCTTTTTTATTCCCGAAGACTTCGGATGACCTGCAAAAAAGAAGTAAGTTATTTGAAGTGTATGCCAGGATGACATATGGACTTATGGGGAGAACGCCTGACTTTTTAAATGTTGTAGTCACTTCCATGGCGCATAATTCCTGGTTTCTTGATAAATACAACAAAGACTGGTCTAAGAACATCAAGGATTATTATACCTATATTCGTGACAATGATTTATTCCTTACGCATGCAATCATTAATCCTCAAAATGATCGAAGTAAGGAATCTCATGAGCAAAAAGAAACATATACACACTTGGGGACCGTTGAGGAAAAAGAAGAAGGAATACTTGTCCGAGGTGCAAAAATGTTAGCAACCCTGGCTCCCATTACTGATGAAGTAATTATCTATTCTTTCCCGGGATTCACACCAGGAGATGAGCGTCATGCGGTAGCATTTGCGCTGCCGATCGATACGCCGGGACTGCGCATAATCTGCCGGGAACCAATGCAGGACGGAACACGCTCGATGTTTGACCATCCACTGGCCTCACGCTATGAGGAAATGGATGCCCTGCTTGTATTTAATGATGTATTGGTTCCTTGGAATCGCGTCTTCTTATACAACAATGTAGAGGCGGCAAACCGCTTGTATCCAATGACAGGAATCGCTGAACAGCCTGCACACCAATCAGGTGTCCGTGGATATATTAAACTGGCATTTGCCGTTGAAGTTGCTTGTAAAGTGGCAGACTCTATCGGAGTTGATGGATTCCTGCATGTCCAACGTGATTTGGGTGAACTTGTTCAATCCGTCGAAGTCATCCGTTCACTGCTTCGGGTAGCGGAATATGAGTACACGATTAATGACTACGGTGAGGCCCGGCCAAATCCAGATGCCTTGGAATCGATTCGCGGTTTCCTTCCAGAGATGTATCCCCGTGCCATAGAGGTTATCCAGACAATTGGGGCTGGCGGGCTGTTGATGTCACCGACAGGGGCGGACTTTGATAATCCGGAATTGCGCTGTGATATCGATAAATATTATGGAGGACGAAGCGGAGTTTCAGCGGAAGAACGCGTACGGGTGTTTAAACTTGCCTGGGATTTATGCGGGGAAGCATTCGGGCAGCGCCTCCTTCAATACGAGCGCTATTACACGGGTGATCCAGTTCGGAAAAGAGCCATTTTTTATAATAAATATAAGAAAAACAAAAACTTCACCATGGTAGATGAAGTGCTTAACAAACCGATACAAGTAGCCATCGATGCGATCAACCAGTAATTTTAATAGTTGAATAGGGAGGGGGGGCGTCATGATTTCGTCCGTTGAGAAGGTAATAAAGATACTTGATTTATTCACTAATGAAGAACCCTCACTTGGAAATAAGGAAATTGCTGAAAAATTGAATATGAGTCCAAGCTCATCACATCATCTCGTGAAAACGATGTGTAAGGAAGGGATGCTGATCCAGGGCAAAGATCGAAAATACCGGCTTGGGTGGAAGTTACTTGAGTGGAGCAGTAAAGTCATGTATCAGCAGGATATTCATTATGAAGCAGGACCTATTTTAAGTAATCTTGTCCTGCAATTTAGAGGGAATTCTCATATTGGAATGTTTCACGAAGGCGAAGTCAGGTTTGTGATGAAAATGTCGTCCCCTCATGCTGAGCATATGACCACATATATAGGAGCAAGAAAACCAGCGTATTGTACGAGCAGCGGGAAAATATTACTTGCTTTTAACCCATCCTTTATTCAGCCTACGCTTGCAAAAGGGCTTTTGAAGCACTCAACAAATACGATTACTTGCATTAACCAATTGAATGAAGAATTAAAGGCCATCCGCAAACAGGGATTTGCGATCAGTGATGATGAAAATGATTTTGGGTTATACGGGGTTGCTGCCCCCATTAAATCCTACAATGGTCAAGTTATTGCAGCACTTAACCTTGTCGGAGATCGAAATTATATGATTGGGAGAGAGAAGACGAATATTATTCAATCTGTAATTCGATCGGCACAAATGATTTCAAAACAGGTTGGTTATATGTCGTTAGTGTGAATTTTCGCAAATATTACGAAAATGAAAACGGGAGGTAGTTTATTTATGAAGGGATATGCTCAATCTTTAAAATTACAGGCTAGATCATTAAATGTAATGAAAGTTATTGAAGACAATAAAAATTTATTGAAGCCGCCGGTTAATAACAAAGTACTTTGGGAAGATTCCGAATTCATTGTCATGCTTCTGGGTGGCCCGAATTACAGGCGTGATTTTCATGTTGACCCTTCAGACGAGTTATTTTATCAGATAAAAGGCTCCTGCTATGTAGAATGCATTACCCAAAACGGCGAGCGTGAAGTAGTGGAGGTGAAAGAGGGGGAAATGTTCATGCTGCCAGCTGATGTACCCCATTCCCCTCACAGGGTATCGGATACATACGGCATTGTTATAGAGCGCAAGCGTGCAATAGATGAGCTTGAAGATTTCGTTTGGTTCTGTGGGAAATGTAATCATGAGATGCACAAAGTTACGATCCAATTGACGAATATTGAGGTTCAGGTGAAAGAAGCCATTGAGGCTTTCAACGGAAGTAAGGAACTTCGCACTTGTCATGAATGTGGTCATGTTATGTCAGAAAACGTTGAGGCTTGGAAATGCGAATAGACTTTCATACTCATATTCTGCCATTGGATCTGCCGGACTTAACCGGAAAATTTGGTCAGGGACGCTGGCCGGTGTTAGAGCAGAAATGTTCATGCGGGGCGGATATTATGGTAAGCGGGAAGCTGTTCAGGAAAGTGACTGACCAGGTATGGGACCCGGAAAAACGCATTCAGGATATGGATGCCGAAGGAGTCGATATGCAGGTGCTGTCACCGGTGCCAGTGACATTTTCATACTGGGCGCCAATAGACCAGGCGCTATACATGTCCCAATTCCAGAATGATTTTATTGCTGAGACTGTGAACAGGCATCCTGACAGGTTCATCGGTCTCGGGACTGTTCCGCTTCAGGATTTGAAAGTGGCAATTGGCGAAATGGAACGCTGTAAATTTGAACTTGGTTTGGCGGGGATTGAGATTGGTACAAACGTAAACGGAGAGAATCTAGATTCACCTGTTTTATTAGAATTCTTCCAGATGGCTGAAAAATGGAATGTCCCACTGTTTATACACCCTTGGGAGACAATGGCAAAAGACCGAACGGAACGGCATAACCTTATGTATACAATCGCGATGCCGAGTGAAACCGCACTGGCGGCAGCAAGCATTTTATGGAGTGGCGTCATGGAAAAGTTCCCGGATCTGAAACTATGTTTTGCTCATGGCGGGGGCTCATTCCCATATATTTTACCGCGGATTGATCAGGGATGGGAAGTATGGCCTGATTTAAGAAAAACCTCAATGCCGCCAAGCCATTATGCACAAAAGTTTTATTTCGATTCCCTGAACTATGATATCCGGAATATTCAGTATCTGGTTGAACGTTTTGGTTATAAGAAAGTGCTGATGGGTTCCGACTATCCATTTTTATTAAGAGAAAAGCCTCCAGGTAAAGTAATTGATGACGCTCTAAATCTTTCAGATGAAGTGAAAGCGAATCTTCTTGGGAAAAATGCATTGAGGTTTTTAAATTTGGAATCGTGAGGGGAGAAGCATGGAAAAACAGATTAAAGCACCGGAACAAGTTCTTGAGGAACTTGGAATCATGCTTGATATGCCAAGGGAAGCGGTCGGCAACTACGTCAGCCACGTACGGGTGGGAAATTTGATTTTCACATCCGGACAAGGTGTTGATGATTTTCACGGCAAGCTTGGCAAAGAGCTGACGGAAGAGGAAGGGTATCAGGCAGCGAGGCAGTCAATGATTAATCTTCTGCGGGTGCTGAAGGCTGAGCTTGGCGAACTATCCAGAGTGAAGAAGATAGTCAAAATTCTCGGCATGGTTAATTCAGCCGAAAATTTCACAGGACAGCCTAAAGTTTTGAATGGCGCATCAGACCTGCTTGTTAACGTGTTTGGAGAGAGGGGAAGACATGCTCGGTCAGCGGTGGGAATGGCCCAGCTTCCAAATAATACTGCAATTGAAATTGAAATGATTGTGGAAATACAAGATTGAGACCTTTTGCAATTATCTCAATAAAGAGAGAGGGATGTTTCATGCAAGCAGCAAAAGATAGTATAAATACTGTTAAATCAATAGATTGCCGGCACTTTATTAACGGGGAATTCCTGAATCCAAATCAATCTAAAACTTTTGACAATATCAATCCCGCAACGGAAGAAAAACTTGGATGGGTTGCTGAAGGAGGAAAAGAGGAGGTGAATCAAGCTGTTTCTGCAGCAAGGCATGCGCTTAAAGGTCCTTGGAAATCTTTTACCGATAAT
The DNA here is from genome assembly GCF_042787975.1 of Peribacillus sp. YIM B13482. Taxonomy (NCBI): domain Bacteria; kingdom Bacillati; phylum Bacillota; class Bacilli; order Caryophanales; family Bacillaceae; genus Peribacillus; species Peribacillus sp. YIM B13482. Next base: position 15,417 of record NZ_JBHZPF010000038.1, on the reverse strand, counting down.
GAACGCTCTGCGGTTCTAAGGCGAATCGGCGATCTCATTTTAGAAAAGAAAGAAGAACTGACCATGTTGGAAACCCTCGATACAGGGAAACCGTATAGCCTTGCACTAGAAATGGACATCAAGCGTGCAGCTCACAATTTCCACTTTTTTGCTGATTATATCACTACACTTGGTAATGAATCCTACAATCAGAACAACATTGCCCTTCATTATTCGATTAGACGACCCGTAGGGGTGGTAGGGATGATTAATCCTTGGAACTTACCATTGTTATTGTTGACATGGAAGTTGGCACCATGTCTGGCAGCCGGCAATACTGCGGTTATGAAACCAGCTGAACTGACCCCGATGACAGCGACAAAATTGATGGAAATTTGTAAGGAAGCCGGAGTTCCGGACGGGGTAGTCAACCTTGTGCATGGATATGGTGTAAATTCAGCTGGAGCTGCTCTAAGCGAACATCCTGACGTTGATGCGATAACATTCACTGGGGAAACAAAAACGGGAACAGCGATTATGAAAGCTGCCGCGCCCACGTTGAAAAAAATCTCTTTTGAACTGGGCGGGAAAAATCCGAATATTGTGTTTGCAGACTCGAATCTCGATGAAGTGATCGAAACGACATTGAAATCAAGCTTCATGAACCAAGGTGAAGTTTGTTTATGTGGATCACGTATCTACGTTCAGCAAGGTTTATATGAAGAATTCCTTAAAAAGATGGTTGTGCGTACAGAAAAATTGAAAGTCGGGGATCCGTTTGATTCCGAAACGGAAGTAGGAGCTGTAATAGGAAAAGAACATTATAAAAAAGTGATGAGTTACATTGATCTGGCGAAAGAAGAAGGAGCGAAAATATTAACTGGAGGAAGAAGAGCCGGTCCGTTTGAAAAAGGTTTTTTCATTGAACCGACAATTATTGCCGGAGTTACGCGTGAATCCCGTTGCGTACGGGAAGAAATTTTTGGTCCTGTGGTAACGGTCATGCCTTTCGAAACGGAAGAAGAGGTACTAGTGCACGCTAATGATACTCATTACGGACTGGGGGCAACGATCTGGACCAATGATTTAAGGAGGGCGCATCGTGTCGCTTCTAAAATAGAAGCGGGCATTATTTGGGTGAATACCTGGTATTTACGTGATTTGCGCACACCTTTTGGGGGCATGAAACACAGTGGCATCGGCCGTGAAGGTGGGTCCCATAGTTTCGAATTTTACAGTGAATTGTCTAACGTCACGATTAAATTATAAAGAAGGAGGGAAGCATCATGATCGTTAGTTTAACAGAATGGTCTGCCAGGTTTTTGAAAGCGGAAAAAACAGGAATAGGAATTTCGGCCCCCACCAGTGAAATTCCGGATTTGGATGTGGAGGATGCCTACCAAATTCAGCTTGAAACCATTCGAAGCAAAATCCAGTCCGGTCTGGAAGTATCAGGTAAGAAAATAGGCTTGACTTCAAAGGCTATGCAACAGGTTCTTGGAGTAAATGAACCAGATTACGGACATTTACTTAATGGGATGAAAGTGCAAAATAACGGATATATTCCCAGATGCCGGTTAATTCAACCGAAAGTGGAGGCAGAAGTGGCTTTTATTTTAAAGAAGGATCTGCACGGTCCAAATATTACGGTTGATGATGTAATCGAAGCCACTGATTATGTGGTTGCTTCGATCGAAGTCGTTGATAGCCGTGTGATGGACTGGAAGATTAAACTCCAGGACACTGTGGCGGATAATGCATCATCGGGCTTATATATTCTGGGAGATCGCAAAATTCACTTGAGTGAAATCGACCTCCCTTCCATTCAAATGAGCCTATATAAAAATGGCGAATTCATGAGCCAAGGGACAGGTGATGCAGTACTTGGAAATCCAGCAACGTGCGTAGCCTGGCTCGCAAATAAACTAAATGGGTTTAAAGGTTCATTGAATGCGGGCGAAGTAATTTTATCCGGTGCATTATCCGCAGCAATCGAAGCGAAACCAGGTGACCGTTTTTCTGCTGACTTTGGAGATAAACTTGGAAAGGTCTCGGTTAATTTTGAGTGAAAGGAGCCCAGCGGCCTTGAAAAAACTAAAAGTAGGCATTATTGGATCAGGGAATATCGGCACGGACTTAATGATGAAAATTCATCGGTCGGATGTTCTCGAAATGTCGGTAATGATTGGTATCGACAAGGAATCAGAGGGTTTGAAGAAGGCTAGGATGCACGGACATCATGTCATTGAAAATGGCATGGATGGATTTTTGGAAAAGTCTGAACTTGCAGACATTTTATTCGATGCCACATCTGCGAAGGCGCATGTTTTTCACTGCGAAGCCTTGAAAAAGATGAACAAGAAGCTGATAGACTTGACACCTGCCGCGATCGGACCGTTTATCGTTCCTTCCGTGAATTTAAAAGAAAATTTGAATGAAGCGGTTGTTAACATGATTACATGCGGCGGTCAAGCGACAATCCCTATCGTTCATGCAATCAGTCAAGTGGCCCAAGTCGAATATGCCGAAATAATTGCGACAATTTCCAGCAAGAGTGCCGGTCCCGGAACTCGGGCTAATATTGATGAGTTTACCCAAACGACGGCAAGGGCCCTGGAACAGGTGGGTGGAGCAAAAAAAGGAAAAGCTATCATTCTGCTAAATCCGGCCGAACCGCCCCTCATTATGAGGGATACCATTCATTGTCTGCTTCAATCAGATTCCTTTGATGTGGAAGAGATAACAACGTCTGTCAATAAGATGGCGGAAAAGGTATCTGAATATGTTCCAGGTTACCGTCTTAAGACAGAGCCGATATTTGATGGGAAACAAATAACAGTCCTTCTGGAAGTGAAAGGGTTAGGAGATTTTCTTCCCGTATATGCAGGTAATTTGGATATAATGACGGCCTCAGCTGTAAAAGTAGGGGAAGAGATCGCTAAAAGCCAATTCGAACATTATGTTTGAAAAAAGTAATCGGAACTGTAAAGGTGGGGTTCATTTGCGTAAAGATGTATTGGTGACTGAAGTTGCATTGCGGGATGGGAGCCATGTAGTGGCACATCAATATACAATCGATCAAGTAAAGAACATGACTGGGAAACTTAGTGCTGCAGGTGTCCCTTATATTGAAGTGTCGCATGGAGATGGCCTAGGCGGATCATCCTTGCAATATGGATTTTCAAAAGTGAATGATATTGAATTGGTGGAAGCCGCTGTTGAAGCTGCCGGAAAATCGATTATTTCAGTGCTTTTAATTCCTGGTATCGGGACAATTGATCAATTAAGGGAAGCTGCTCACGTTGGGGCGAAAATGGCGCGGATTGCAACCCACGTAACGGAAGCGGATGTCTCAAAGCAACATTTGGAAGCTGCGAAACATCTCGGTATGGAAGCAATCGGGTTTTTAATGATGTCTCACATGGCATCACCGGAAAAACTTCTTGAGCAAGCCAGTTTAATGGAATCTTATGGAGCAGATGCTGTGTATGTTGTTGATTCCGCTGGATCTTTTTTGCCAAATGAAGTCAAGACGCGGATCAGGTTATTAAAATCAAAACTGAATATCGATATCGGTTTTCATGCTCACAATAATTTATCTCTTGCTGTGGCAAATTCCCTTGTGGCAATTGAAGAGGGGGCAAATAGGATCGATGGCAGCATTCGCTGTCTCGGTGCAGGTGCTGGTAATACCCAGACCGAAGTGCTTGTTGCCGTGCTGGATAGGCTGGGTATCCGTACTGATATTGACTTATATAAAATGCTTGATCTTTCGGAGGAAGTTGGAAATACGATCATGCCAAAGCCCCAGGAAATAACAGACTCGAGTTTAATCATGGGTTATAGTGGCGTTTACTCCAGTTTTTTATTGCATGCAAACATAGCGGCGAAAAAGTATGGAGTGGACGCCCGGGATATTTTGATGGAGCTGGGTCGACAAAAAGTGGTTGGTGGTCAGGAAGATACCATAATTGAAGTAGCTGAGCAAATGGCGCTGCAGAAGGAAGGGACTTTAAGATGAAACTAGTTCAACTAGCAAAAAGGGTAGCCGAATCTCAAAAAAATGGCCGTGAAATGGATAAGCTTACATTATCCAATCCTGAACTAACAGTAAATCAAGCATATGAAATTCAGAAGTTGAGCATAAATGAGACGATCACTGGTGATAACAGATTCATCGGGTGGAAGATGGGCTTGACCAGCAAAGCCAAACAACAGCAAGTAGGGGTAGAAGAAGCGATCTATGGCAGGTTGACATCTGCCATGGAACTAACCAAACCAGTATTAAAAGTTGGGGAATTCATTCATCCAAGAGTGGAACCCGAATTTGCTTTTTTATTCAAAGAAGAACTGAAAGGTGCAAATATAACGGCGAAAGATGTCTGGCCGGCTGTAGAATGCGTATTTCTAGCTTTAGAGATTATTGACAGCCGTTATAAAAATTTTTCCTTTACACTTACAGATGTAGTAGCGGATAATGCATCCTCAGCTAAGATTTTGCTTAGCAATCAAGCTTTTTCACCGTATCACACGGACTGGGCTCAAGCAGAAGTTAGGCTTTATCAAAATGGTGAAATACAAAAGAAAGGTCTTGGAGAAGCTGTACTGGATCATCCGATTCATTCGATTGTGGAACTTGTAAAAATGATTAGCCGTGAAGGACTCTCCATCCAGGCTGGAATGATTGTTTTAGTGGGCGGGATTACAGATGCCATTCCCATACAGGCAAACGATGAAGTTATAGCTGATTATGGTGAATTAGGGAAACTGACTTTACATGTTATAACGTGAACTAAGGGCTAAGAGGAGGGAATTAATTGCGTGAAGTAAATGCTTCAGAAGTGGTGGGTAATAGTAAATTTGGCCGTTTTCATTTAATGGTCTTTATGTGGTGTTTGTTCGCAATTACCTTCTTTGATATAGCCATGTATGGAGTAGGTTTGCCTTTGATGATGGAGGAATGGAACTTGACGCCAGTGGAAGCTGGCGGAATAGCAAGTTATTCATTGTTCGGAATGATGGTAGGAGCCCTTATTTTTGCACCCCTGGCGGATAAAATGGGGAGAAAAAGAGTGCTTGCCATTTGCATCTGTATATTCAGTGTTTTTACATTACTTTCAAGTTTTGCCCCAAATCCTGCCTTTTTCTCGATTATGCGATTTATAGCAGCCTTGGGAATGGGAGGATTAATGCCAAACGTTATCTCCTTAATGGCGGAATACTCACCCAAAAAGAACAAGGTGCTCATTGTAACCTCTATGTACTGTGGATATTCCATAGGAAGCATACTGGCTTCTTTAATTGGAATGTATGTGATGGAGCAAATGGGCTGGAGGGTTTTGTATTGGATTGGGGCGCTTCCCTTATTGGCACTTCCTTTTTTCATGAAGCAATTTCCTGAATCCCTTTCCTATTATGCTATTCGAAAACAAGGGGTAAAGCTTGCCGGAATTCTGAACCGCATTGATCCAGAGGGCGACTATAAAGATTTGGACGATTATGAGTTTGCCAAAGTCCAAGAAAAGGCAAAGGGCTTTCCAGTCAAGAAACTCTTTGAAGATAAGCGTACTCTTAGTACATTTGCGTTTTGGGTAGCTGCCTTTAATTGTTTACTTATGGTATACGGACTCAATACATGGTTACCAAAAATCATGCAGCAGTCCGGATACGGCCTTACATCCAGTTTATCTTTCAATCTTATATCGGGGATTGGGCAAATTGGCGGATCGATAATTGGAGGGTACTTAGTTGGGAAAATGGGCCATAGAAGAGTGCTTGTTTCCCTCTGTGCCATTGGTACGGTCTGCTTTGTAATATTAGGATTAACCTCAAATGTAGTAGCATTATATATTTTAATCGCTTTTGGAGGTGCCTGTACAGTGGGTACGATGAATTTGGCCAATACGTATATTTCCGAGTATTATCCACGGGAGATAAGGACCACCGGGATAGGTTGGGCCTTGGCGTTTGGCAGAATTGGAGCGATTGTTGCCCCTACATTAATAGGTTTATTGCTGGCTGCAAACTATTCGTCACAAAATGCATTTATGGCCTTCACAGTTCCGAGCATAATGGCGGCCTTGGCGTTACTGGTTGTAAAAGAGAGGTATGGTAGCTATGATAAACCACAGATGGAGGAAAATATAAAACTAAAAGCAACATCGAATGTATAAATAATATTATGCTTTCTTCGGGTAGTAGATTGCCTATATGTCAGGTGACAGACATGCAGACTGTTCCCTGACATATAGGCCATTTTTTAGAAAAAGAATTCACGAGTGAAATCGTCAAATTCACGAGTAAACCGACTGAATTCATGAGTAAACTTTCCGAAATGAATACCCCTTTTGTTATAGTATTTGCTGGGCAATAAATGTGGTAATCTCCTTACAAATATGTGGAGGTTATTTTATGTGATAAAAGGGAAGCAACAAAAAGTAGTCCCGAAAACACAGTTTTTATCGTGTATTTGGAGCTACTTGACGTTTAAATAATTACTTTGCTTATTTTCTTTAGTGCTGCGACATATATTTTAAATTATATTTTTCGAACATCTGAAATTGACGTTTATGATTTTGGTACAACTTTTGGCTTAACCTTAGGATTATCTTTTCTAGACGTAAAGACCACTAAAGAGATAAGAATGTAAAGGGTTGGTGGGAGTCAGAAGTTCTCATTAAAGCACTCTAATTGGATTAACTTCTTATATTCGTTCTGGCCGAGAACAACTTGATTCGGTACATAGAATCCCTTAAGGAATGACGGATTATCCAGATTATGAAAAAAGGTGAACGCGGCTCGCGAATTGATTTAAGCGTAGAACAAAAAGTGCATTAAATTATTATCATGTTCAATACTTGACATAAACGGTATTAATGATGTTAAATAATAAAAAAGACCGATTGTTCTTTTTTAGAAAAGGAGTTTAGAAAAGATGAATAAAGGTGAACGAACGAAAAAAAAATTATTTACAAGCTATTAAATCCAAGGAAACTGCAAACGAACAATTTCAGGCTTTTACTTCTATTTTTATGACTTTGTTCCAAAATGATATATTAGTGGGTGGCTGTCCTTTAATGAATACGGCCATTGAAGCAGATGACTCAAATATTTTGATTGAAGATTCAATTAAGGAGGGTTTTACTGGCTTAATAAATACCATCAAAGCCATTATTGAGCTTGGAAAGAGTCAAAATGAAATTGATAAACAGATTGATTCTGAACAGATGGCAGTGTTCATCCTTTCTTCTATAGGTGCATTGATCCTCAGTAGATTGGTAAGGATTAGCGATTTTTAGACATGGTTATCATGCAGATAAAAGCGATTCTTTTCTAATTCAGTTATTGATTCTTTTTTTGGATAAAAAAAGACCGTTTGGTTTTTTTAGTGAGTTATATTCTATAAGAAAATGAGGACGGGTGAAATACCTGAATCTCCAGTTGCAAAAGTGCTTGGTTTTAAGATTGTAGATGTGTGAAGAAGGCAGAGTTGTTATTGGGGTGGGGTTTTCTGGAAGAATCGAAATCTGAGGGGCATGCTACTTGTGGGTTACTGTGATAAAGCTGCTGCGATGGAATATGCTTTTACAAACTTGCACCGAATGAAATGAGGGGTGCACCAGTAAGATTTCAGACATTGGTTCAGCTGACTGACAATGGTTTACAACTGTTATTAACACCATCCTGAAATAGGCTATTCGTGGGTTGGTCGTATTGCTTAGCAACCAATTGTTCCAGATGGTTAAATTCTAATAGCGCCTGTACTTACTCTTTCATTAAGGTTTGACCACAGAAGGATCGACGGAGCTACAGCGCTGAATGCAATGAATCATATTAAGTGATTATTAAACGACCCAAAACTATTGTTAATGGAGGCGTAAGTAATGGTTGTCGGAAATTTCCCAATTGAAACAGATACTATAGTCATCGGTGCAGGTCCTGGGGGTTATGTAGCAGCAATTCGTGCTGCCCAGCTGGGACAAAAAGTAACAATTGTTGAAAAGGAATATTTGGGCGGTGTATGTTGTAATGTCGGCTGTATTCCTTCAAAGGCATTAATTGCCGCTGGTCACCGCTATGAAACAGCTAAGCATTCGGATGCATTTGGGATTACAGCAGAGAATGTAAAGGTTGATTTTTCAAAAGTACAAGAGTGGAAAGCTAGTGTAGTGAAAAAGTTAACTGGTGGTGTCGAAGGACTATTAAAAGGAAATAAAGTTGAGATTGTACGTGGTGAAGCATTCTTTGTAGGCAGTAATTCATTACGCGTAATGGGCGAAAAAAATGCTCAAACATACACCTTTAAAAATGCAATTATTGCAACAGGATCGCGTTCAATCGAGTTGCCTACATTTAAATATTCAAAACGCGTTCTAAATTCGACTGGTGCCCTCAGCTTAAATGAAATTCCTGAAAAAATCGTTGTTATTGGCGGCGGTGTTATCGGAATTGAACTTGGCGGTGCCTATGCAAACTTTGGTACCCAAGTAACGATTTTAGAGGGTGCAGATGAAATTTTAGGCGTAGGTTTTGAAAAACAAATGTCAGCCGTTGTTACGAAGAGTATGAAGAAAAAAGGTGTAGAATTTTATACCAAAGCAATGGCAAAAGGTGTAGAAGAAACAGAAAATGGCGTCACTGTAACCTTTGAGGTAAAAGGCGAAGAACAGAAAATAGACGCTGATTATGTGTTTGTAATGGTTGGACGCCGCCCGAATACGGATGGAATAGGTCTTGAACAAACAGGCGTAAAAGTGATTGGCCGTGGACTTATTGAAATCGATAAGCAATGCCGCACGAATGTTCCTAATATTTATGCAATCGGGGATGTTGTTCCAGGTCCGCAATTAGCACATAAGGCATTCTATGAAGCAAAAATTGCTGCTGAAGCGATTGCCGGACATCCATCTGAAATTGATTATATAGGCATTCCAGCAGTCGTATTTTCAGACCCTGAGCTTGCAACTGTAGGTTATACTGAACAACAAGCAACAAATGAAGGTATTGAAGTAGTAGCTGCAAAATTCCCATATGCGGGAAATGGACGTGCGTTGTCACTTGACAGCACAGAAGGGTTCGTTAAGCTTGTAACTCGTAAAGAAGATGGACTTATTATCGGAGCGCAAGTTGCCGGAGCAAATGCATCAGATCTCATTTCGGAGTTAGCTTTGGCTGTTGAAACAGGATTGACAGCTGAAGACATCGCTTTGACAATCCATGCCCATCCCACACTTGGAGAAATGACAATGGAAGCTGCCGAAGTTGCACTTGGAACCCCAATTCATATCATTAAATAATTTATGGATTATGTGCCGAACTAATCAATATAAGCAAAAGTAAACTTGCAATCTGTACTCCAGAAAAGCGCCATTTTCTTGAATAACTAAAATATGGTCTCAGTCGTAAAATCACTTTTGAATTGAAGGGGAGTTCAATAAAGAACTCCCAACCATTACTTTTAATGCGTTATACGTATTTTGAGGAATAAGATGCTTTTTGCTTTCATCGGCATGAATAAGTTCTAACAAGTTTGAAATTAATGTTTTTCACCATCATTAATAATTCTTTACTGATCGTTCTTAAATTGATATGCTTAAAGCAAGCTACAATTTTGTTTCCCTTTCCAAATGAGAATGATCATTCTTTAATTCTGAAGAATTGATTGAGGGAGGGGTGATATAAAATTGTTGCAATCTAAGTACGACAAATGATTCTCAGACCTTTTCAGAAGTAAGAGATAATACGTTCTAAGGTGGGACTACATGGCTAGAAGTAAAGAATTTGATGAAAAAGAAGCATTAAGGAGAGCAATGGAGCTTTTCTGGCAGCAGGGTTATGAAAAAACATCCATGCAAGATTTGGTGAACCATATGGGCGTTCACCGTAGAAGTATCTATGATACATTTGGTGACAAGCATACGTTGTTCATGAAAGCATTGGAACGCTATGACGAGGTAGTAGAAACCCAAATTGACACCCAAGTAAAGCAGCTCGGTTCGGTCAAGAAGGCTATCAGGCGTTTATTTGAGATGGTGATCCACACAAACGAAAAACAACAGATCGGATGCTTGACAGTGAATACAGCAGTTGAATTGTCTTTGCATGACGAAGAAGCAGCAGAAAAGGTTGTGGAGAGTTTTACCAAGACAGAAAGTCTGCTGTATGAGCTATTGTTGCGTGGTCAAAAATCGGGGGAAGTATCCGAACATCATACTGTGGAAAGGCTCTCCCAGTTTATCCATAATTCATTAGTGGGATTACGCGTCTTGGCGAAAACCACCGATGACAAACAAAAACTGGAAAACATTATCGACATAACACTGTCTGTCTTGGATTAAGTTTTCTTTTTTTTGATAATTTAAGAACGGTCATTCTCAAATTATAAGTGTTTCAACGGCACCCACACTTGTCAAAAAGCCAACAAGCCAAGCGTGTGCGTTAACGCTTGCTTATCCAAAGTGAAACATTGTGATGAAATAATAACTAGAAGCAGATAATTTCGCCGCATTAGTAATGAACATGACTGGGAACTATTCGCGTAATCAACAAGTTAATCATTGCGTAAGGCGATGTCTCGCTTCAACAACTACCCGAACGATTAGTTCGAAAGGAGAAAAAATTATGTCAACATTTACTATTCCAAGTACAACAAGATATGTCGAAGCGGAGGGAATTCGGTTTGCCTATAGGAAGTTTGGCAAAGAAACTGGTATTCCACTGGTGTTCTTTATCCACTTCCGAGGAACAATGGAAAACTGGGATCCAGAGCTTATTGGGGCTCTAGCTGAAGATAGACCCATTATTCTTTTCGATAATAGCGGTGTAGGTGAAACCAGTGGCGAAACTCCTTCTACTATAGCTGAAATGGCCAAAGATGCAGCGTCCTTCATTAGAGCCCTTGGTTTACAACAGGTCGATGTGCTTGGCTTCTCAATTGGTGGGTTCGTAGCTCAGGAGTTAGTATTGCAACATCCGAATTTAATTCGCCGTATAGTATTGGCGGGTACCGCTCCACAATCAGGCGTTAATAAATTTCGGCAGGATGTTAATGAGGCTATGGCTAGCGAAGATGCTAATGGCGCCTTCGAAAGATTCATGTTCCTTTTTTATAATCCTACCGAAACTAGTCGCGCGGCTGGAAGTGCTTCACTGAAGCGTATTATTGCCCAGAAAAAATTTGAAAGTTCGCTGCAGGTACGCGACGCACAATTGAAGGCGATAGAACAGTGGGCTGATCGGTTACCTAACCAATCGTATGAATGGTTGCATAAGATTAAGCAACCAGTGCTTGTAACTAACGGTGTTGAGGATATCATGGTTCCTACCGAAAACAGTTACATTCTTGCTCAGCAACTACCTAACGCACAGCTCATCATTTACCAGGACTCCGGGCATGGACACCTGTTCCAATACCCTGAACTGTTTGCCGCACATGTGAAGCTGTTTCTTGATGCATAGTCTCAGGTGAGATCGTCAGTTTTGCCTCTCTGTACAGCGAGGCACCAACTTATTATATCCTGATTCTTACAGTTGGTGATATTTACATTAAAGAATGTGATTTTAAAATGAAGGATTAGAATGGATTAAAATACATTTACCCTAAATTAAAAGATGGTCAAGTCGGTATAATATTTGTTAACAAAGGAAGAGTATAGGTGCTCTTTTATATAAAAGAAATTAATTGAGGTGAGAGAAAAAAATGAAAAATAACAATACTATCTTAGCAAATTCTCTTCAACTCCCAAATGGAGTAAACATCAAAAATCGATTTTTTAAATCAGCCATGAGTGAAACACTAGCGACAGCTGATAATAATCCTACACAGCCCTTAATTACTTTATACGAAACATGGGCAAATGGCGGTGCGGGGCTTCTGGTGACAGGAAACGTTATGATTGATAGACAAGCCTTAGGGGAACCTGGAAACGTTGTTATTGAAGATGAGCGTGACTTAGACAAACTCAAGAAATGGGCAAAAGCTGGCACGCAAAATGGAACCCACCTTTGGACGCAATTAAATCATCCTGGAAAACAGTCACCTAAGACCATATCAAAGGAACCTGTCGCGCCAAGTGCTGTCCCACTTTCTGGGGATGTTAAGGACTTTTTTAATAAACCGCGCGCCCTTACTACACCGGAAATCAAAGACCTGATTATACGCTTCGGAAATGCAGCTAAAATTTCAAAAAATGCTGGATTTACAGGTGTTCAAATTCATGCAGCCCATGGATACCTAGTTAATCAATTTTTATCGCCATATCATAACCAACGTACAGATGAATGGGGTGGAAGTTTAACGAATCGAATGAGATTTTTAATGGAAATTTATCAGGAAATACGTAATCAAGTAGGCGACAACTTCCCCATTGGTATCAAGCTAAATTCCACTGATTTTCAACGAGGTGGTTTCACGGAAGAGGAATCAATGGAGGTTCTTCAGAGAATATCTGAAGTCGGTATTGATTTAATTGAAATTTCCGGGGGGAATTACGAAAATCCCAAGATGATGGGGGGCGAAGTGAAAGAAAGCACAAAGAAACGGGAAGCTTATTTCTTGGAATATGCTAATAAGGCGAGAAAATTAGTCTCTACACCATTAGTTGTTACAGGAGGGTTTCGTTCTCAAGAAGGTATGACTGAAGCTATAGCCAGTGGGACGATAGATATGGTTGGCTTAGCAAAACCATTTGCACTTGTACCCGATCTACCAAACCAAATCTTTGAGGGGAAATATGAAACGGTAAAGATTAAACCAATTAAGACAGGAATTACAAGTTTAGATAAAAAAGCGTCATCTATGTTAGAGCTAGGTTGGTATGAGCAGCAATTAGCACGAATAGGCAAATCAAAACTTCCTAAACCTAATTATAGTGTTTGGTTGTCCCTACTTCACAATATTTCTAAGAATGGACTTTCAGTGTTTAAAAAAAGAAGAGCATAAGAGTATCTACTTCATGTCAATGAAATCTTTTGAGAAAACTGTTTGCGTTACTATTTTTTTCACTTTACTAGAATGTTCGTTCTTTAATGTTGGGCGAGGCTGGCAACTTTTCTTGAGTACGGTCCGACCAGCGGATTCTGCTGTATGGCTAAACACCATCCATAGTCACAATCAGGGGTTAGAAAACGCTGCAAAACGGTTTAAAGTTTTACACTAAAAACAGAGGTGGATTGCAAAATGAGAAAAACTGTACTTATCACTGGAGTGTCGGGTGGGATTGGCCAAGAGTTGGCGGATCGTTTCGCCAAAGATGGACATGATATAGTGCTGGTGGCGCGGAGCGAGGGTAAACTTTTGGAACTAGCGAAGGAATATCGGAATAAATATGGCATCCAAACGACAGTCATCGCCAAGGATGTCGCATCACCCGGCGTACCGGAGGAGATTGTCGCGGAGCTTAAGGAGAAGGGGGTTGTCGTCGACTATCTTGTCAATAATGCCGGCTTCGGTTTGTACGGGACATTCTTGGAAACGAAGTTGGACCAAGAGACGAATATGATTGATGTCAATATCAAGGCTCTGACTGTTATGACGAAGTTGTTCTTGCCAGATATGGTCAAACGGGGCCAAGGGGGCATTATGAATGTTGCTTCGTTGGTGGGTTTTTTCCCGGGACCTATGATGTCGGTTTACTACGCGACGAAGGCGTACGTGCTGTCGTTCACCGAGGCTCTCGAGAACGAGGTGAGCGGCACGGGTGTTACTGTGACGGCACTATGTCCGGGGCTGACGTCAACCGGATTCGTCGATCGTTCGGGTATGGGCGCCTCGAAGCTGTTCCAGAGTGGGGCCATCATGGAGGCCGGGCAGGTGGCTGAGGAAGGGTACCGAGGCTTCTTTCGCGGGAAGACACTCATAATGCCAGGGGCTCGCAACCGGTTCGTGGCGTTCATTCCGCGATTAATGCCGCGCAAGATGGTGACCCGTATGGTCAGATCCATGCAGGACAGAACGGGGGATTGACCTTATGGAGGGCGGCCAGGATTGGCTGTTGATTACGGCCTGACAACCCAGCCAAGGGCTCCCAACTTATCCGAACGATGCTCTCAGCAAAGAACGCAATTACTAATCTGTTGCGGATATATTCTACAACACTATTTCAATTATTTGGAGGTCAATTATGAATTATTCTCAATCTATTCAAAACTTGTTTAAACCATTCGCATTCGGAAATACGACGCTGGCAAATCGTATAGTGATGGCACCGATGACGAGACAATTTTCTCCTGAAGGAGTGCCTGGTCCTGATGTGGCCGCCTATTATCGCCGCAGGGCTGAAAATGGCGTTGGCCTTATCGTGACAGAAGGTACGGTGATTAATCATTCGGATTCGTCCAATCAAGCCAATGTACCGCATTTCTATGGCGAAGCTGCATTAAACGGTTGGGCAAACGTCGTGGCTGCTGTACACGAAGTAGGCGGACGGATTATTCCGCAGATTTGGCATATGGGTGCGCGAGGCCATGTTGGCGATTATTCGGAATTGGATATCGCCGCAATCGTTCAAGCCTTTGCGCAGGCAGCATTCGAAGCCAAGCGGCTTGGGTTCGACGGCATTGAGCTTCACGGTGCGCATGGATATTTGATCGACCAATTCTTCTGGGAGAAAACGAACCCGCGTACCGACAGCTATGGCGGCGATATGGTTGCCCGCACCCGCTTCGCGGTCGAAGTCATCGAAGCTTGCCGCCGTGCCGTCGGACCGGAATTCCCGATTGTGCTGCGGTTCTCGCAATGGAAGCAGACGGATTTTACAGCGAAACTGGCAGCAACGCCGGTGCTGCTGGAACGGTTCCTGACGCCACTTTCCGATGCGGGCGTCGATATTTTCCACTGCTCGACCCGCCGTTTCTGGGAGCCTGAGTTCGAAGGCTCCAATCTGAATCTCGCCGGATGGACAAAAAAGCTGACGGGTAAACCGACGATTACGGTTGGATCAGTCGGTCTGGATAACGATTTTACGAGTCACTTTACGGAAGGAAAGAGTGCCAAAAATACCAAGATCGACGGGTTAATCGAAAGGCTTGAACGTGAAGAATTTGATCTGGTAGCCGTGGGTCGGGCATTAATGGTTGATCCTGCTTGGGTAAACAAGATTCGTGACGGCCGAACAGCAGAATTGGTTCCCTTTACATCTGAGTCAGTGAGAACACTTCATTAAGCCTCCGTTTGATTAGTTAACACAAGATACATTCTGGAGTTTATGGATAAAAGTGCTGTACGATTGCCGCACAGCGAAGCATATGGAGATTCATGACAGCGATAAAGTTGTAGGGATTGTAGACGAAAACTATGAATTCAAATTAAGTAGATCCAATCTATCCAATACTTTGATGCATAATATTTTGTTATGTCTGTCTTTAAAAAAGGCTCTTTTCGTAAAGATTGTTGTTTTTAAAACGAAACTATTTAAGGTTGATTGGAGCGGAAGTGCGAGA
>NZ_JBHZPF010000037.1:0-49889 GCF_042787975.1 Peribacillus sp. YIM B13482 | reverse complement strand
AGTCTCGCACTTCCGCTCCAATCAACCTTAAATAGTTTCGTTTTAAAAACAACAATCTTTACGAAAAGAGCCTAAAAGTAAAACGCAGTTAATGGATTGGGTGCGAAAATATCAAGATACTGACGGTTTTTTTAGACTCAACGGGAAAAAGCAGTGGTAACAAGGGCTAAAAAAACCTTGTAGGGGTCGGTTTCTCGTAAAAAAAATTCGATAGCGTGGAAGAAGTATTGGAATACTAAGGCCCAGGTGCCTTACTTAAAAAAGCAGTATCCAAATCTATCAGGAGGTCTCCTTTTTCAGACGAATAAGTACGAGATTATTGAAGGACTACATTCTCCATTCAAAGTAATCTGGCTTATTATCAATGCTCAGTTAAATCGCTCCAGCTACTATAATTGGCGTTCAACAAATACTCAAAGACAATTCCGTCTTTCAAAGGACGATATATTCGTGAACGGATACAACAGATTAACATATAGCACAAGGAATAAGGTTACCCTCGCATGACAATTACCCTTACGAGGGAATGCTTTTTTGTGAACCACAAAAAAAGAGATGTATACGGAACAGATTAAGGATTCCAATACACATCTCATGTTTATCATCCTAGACTTCAACAGGCAGGTGCCCATATCTGCAGCCACTCTCGCAAAGGAAACTGCCATGACAACGCCTGTGTCGAATCATTCTGCTCTCATTTTATATCTGATATGTTTTATCTCAATCATTTTCAAATAGAAGAAGAACAGATTCTAGCAATTAAAATTTACATCTTTCCATAACGCAAACGGTTCCAAAAACGAATGAACCATCGAGCTCCGATTGAATATCGAATCTCGATGGTTACCTAGTCTTTTTTAAACTGTCTACTAGAAGGGGGTAAGTCCAATAAGGGATCTTTTTTAAGTGTCCATTATTCGGGATACTGCAGGCCAAATGCATTCAAGGGTCTTTTTTTATAAACCTTCCTCGTTGTTTAATGATTCTTCCCGCAAACTTTCACGCTTCACCCTGCGTTTATAGACAACTTTAGATAATGAAATACTGATTTCGTATAATAACAGCAGTGGAACCATTACCATAAAGTCTGACATAAAGTCAGGCGGCGTTATCGATATCGCAATGACAACCAGTACAAAGTAAGCATACTTCCTTAGCTTTTGAAGCACATAAGGATTAATTATTCCAATGGAGGTCAAAAACATGGTAACGACAGGAAGCTCAAATAAAATAGCAAAAGGTATCGTCATATTAAATACGAATGAAAAGTACTTATCCGCTGTAAAACTGGTTATGAACATCCCATCGCCCAATTGAATCAAAAATTGAAGAATGGTCGGGAAGATGACAAAATAACCAAAAGCAAGCCCTCCGATAAAAAGCAAGAAAAGCGCTGGAATATAGGCAAGGGTCGCCCTTACTTCATTTGGCATCAAAGCGGGTTTAACGAATAACCAGATTTGCAGAGCAATTACCGGTATCGTTGCCGCAATGGCTACGACGCCTGAGAGCATAAAGTAAATCCAGATAATATCACTTGGTCCCAATACCATCAGGTCAAAATCTAGATCCTTCACGAACCATTTATAAATCTCTTCTACATAAATAAAACTGGCAATAAAAAAGATGACAAAAGCAACAGCTGTAATGATGAGCCGTTTTCTCAATTCATCGAGATGATCGATAATATTTAATTCTTTATCTTCCAAAGTTGATCACGCCTTCATCTGAAAATCCGTATCTTTGTTCCAGCAAAAAGGCGCAAGACGATTCCATCTTACGCCCAGCATTCAATCATTCATGATTTTTTTGTTTTATTTTTTTATCTTCTTCATAATCATCTTTTGTTAAGTCACTCGTGGATTTTTTAAATTCACGAAGTGTCTGTCCAAAAGCACGGCCTATCTCTGGAAGTTTCTTCGGTCCAAAAATAATTAATGCCAATATTAAGATGAGAATTAGACCAGGTACTCCAATGTTCGACATGGATACATCCCCTTTGGTGTTGTAATTATCCCTACCCCGATTATAATACCACTTCCAACCAATTGAAAGAGCACTGGCAATTCGTCATAGAATGGTAACAATTATCGACAGTAAGCCCGGATCGACTGGGAGGTAGAATAAAATGTAAAAACATAAGTATTATTCTATCCTAATTTAACACTTTGTCCATGATTAAATCAATAAATGAAATAAATTACTGTCCTTATTGACTTCAACGAAAGAGAATCCTTTTTTGTTCATTCTTAGAATGAGACCTTCATAATCATTCTTATCCTTCAGCTCAACACCAACAAGGGCCGGCCCGCTTTCTTTATTGTTTTTCTTCGTATATTCAAAACGGCTAATATCGTCATTCGGTCCTAACACCTCATCAAGGAATTCCCTTAAAGCTCCAGCGCGTTGTGGGAAATTCACGATAAAATAATAAAGCAGTCCTTCATATAATAAGGATTTTTCCTTAATTTCCTGCATGCGCCCAATGTCGTTATTCCCTCCGCTGACCATGCAAACAACCGTTTTGCCTTTGATTTGTTCTTTGTACAAATCCAAAGCGGCTACAGATATAGCCCCTGCCGGCTCAGCGACAATCGCATGCTGATTATATAAATCGAGAATCGTCGTGCAGATTTGCCCTGAAGGAACGACAACGATATCTTCCAGGTTTTCCTTACAGAGCTGATATGTCATCTGCCCCACACACTTGACAGCTGCTCCGTCAACAAATGTATCTATGCTTTCAAGTTCAGAAACTTTTCCTTCATCAAAGGAGTATTTCATCGAAGCAGCACCAAGCGGCTCCACTCCAATGCATTTCGTTTTTGGTGAAACCGATTTGAAATAACTTGATAATCCGGCCATTAAACCACCACCGCCGATAGCTGCAAATACATAGTCGATTCCATCTTCACAATCATTCAGGATTTCTACGGCCGTTGTACCCTGCCCTGCGATTACCTTTTCATCGTCAAATGGATGGATAAAGGAACGTTCTTCTTTTTCACAGCATTCCATCGCCTTGGCAAATGCATCATCGAATGTATCTCCAATCAGGATGATTTCCACATTATCCCTACCGAATAGCTGAACTTGATCGACTTTTTGCCTTGGTGTCGTAGCAGGCATATAAATCTTCCCGTGGATACCTAATTGACTGCATGAAAACGCAACTCCCTGTGCATGGTTTCCTGCACTGGCACAAACGACTCCATTCTTCGTCTCTTCCTCGGTCAAGCTTTTCATTTTATAGTAAGCCCCTCTTAATTTAAAGGAACGTACATGTTGAAGATCCTCGCGTTTTAAATATACATTACATTCATATTTTTCAGAGAGCCTCTGATTTTTTTGTAAAGGAGTGTGTAAAACGATCTCTTTTAGTTCTCTATAGGCAATTAGAATATCTTCCAATTGGATCCCCCTATTCATGGATGCAGTCTGATTCATAACAATACCTCATTTCCTTCCTAATCGATTCAATCATTATAGCACTTTACTGACATTAATGTAATTGATTTTTCTAAAAATTCATTCTTTTGTTCGTTCCATACAAAAAAATCCGATTATGGTCATTTTTCCATAATCGGATTTATCGTTTATTTTTTTTGTAGAATAATAAAATCATGTGCATATCGATTTTTTTCATCGATGCTTCCTGGGTTTGAGGAGATTTTATCCCATTCATTTTCATCAATCACGGGAAAGAACGTATCACCTTCAAAGGTTTCATGAATTTCCGTTATATACAGGCGATCGGTATAAGGAAGGATTTCCTTGAAGATTTCGGCTCCGCCAATAACGAATACTTCATCCCTACTGTTGTCTGCAAACGTTTTGATCTCTAAAGTATCATGTAAAACTAAACAGCCTTCCGCTTTATACTCCGGATTACGGGTAACGATGACATTTTCACGGCCAGGCAGTACCCTTCCGATTGATTCAAATGTTTTTCGGCCCATGATGATTGGATGGCCCATCGTCACTTTTTTAAAATACTGCAAATCTGCCGGTAAATGCCATGGCAGTTGATTATTATTCCCGATTACACGGTTTTGATCCATAGCGACTATCAACGATATCATATGCTAACCTCACCTTTTATATGGGGATGAGCTTCGTAATTTTCCAGAACGAAGTCCTCGAAGCTAAAATCAAAGATATTTTTCACTTCCGGATTTATTTTCATGATCGGCAATGGTTTGGGATCACGTGTCAACTGCAGTTCAACTTGTTCAAGGTGGTTAGAATAGATGTGGACATCCCCAAAAGTATGTACAAATTCGCCAACTTCCAAATCACACACCTGGGCGATCATCATTGTTAATAGCGCATACGAAGCTATATTAAAAGGAACACCTAAAAAAACGTCTGCTGAACGTTGATATAGCTGGCACGAAAGCTTGCCATCAGCCACATAGAATTGAAAGAATGCATGACAAGGTGGCAAGGCCATTTCGTCCAGTTCCCCAACATTCCAAGCACTCACTATCAGCCTTCTTGAATTTGGATTCGTTTTGATTTGTTCAATCAATTCACTGATTTGGTCGATTTGCCTTCCATCAGCCGTTCCCCAAGAACGCCATTGATGGCCATAAATCGGACCTAATTCTCCCTTTTCATCAGCCCATTCATTCCAAATGCGCACGTTATTTTCCTGAAGGTAGCCAACATTTGTATCGCCCTTCAAAAACCATAATAGTTCATGGATAATCGCTTTTAAACTAACCTTTTTCGTTGTAAGTACAGGGAATCCATCTTTTAAATTGAATCTCATTTGATATCCAAAGGTACTGATCGTTCCTGTTCCCGTACGATCTCCTTTTTGAGTGCCATTCTCGAGCACATGCTTACATAAATCTAAATATTGCTTCATGATAAACCACCTTTTCTTCTTTCATTCTCCTTATTTTAACGTATTATAGTCCAATGGTTAATCTAATTGTTTAATAAAATTATAAGTCTCGGGTGCTTTTTGTTTAAGTAATTGATTTTGTTCGAAATTCACATAAAACATGGCAAACGTTTCTGCAAAGTATTCCTCAGGGTAATTGGAAAAATACGACTGTCCAGGGAACAGTCCATTCACTTCCTTACCCCAAATCTTCAAGTAATCCATGTCTTCACGAATCCCACCATAAACTATATTATCAATGGAATGCCCTAACTCATGCAGTTCCAGATTTACGGAGCCATGCCCTTTACCTTTATCGCTCGCTCCGATTTTAACCAATACAGTATGAGATCCCCCCATCCCAGGCACATCATCCCAAGTTGTTTTTTTATTCAAATAACCACGCGGCGTTTTCCCCTTTAATTTAGCCGCAGATCGATTTTCAGTTAAAGAACCATTAAAGAGTTTGATCCTTACACCGCTGTCAGCAGTTTTTACTAAAAGGGAATGAGGCAATTTATCAATGGTTCCTACAATTTTCAGTGCTTCCTTTTCATCGTATTCCCCTTCTGGAAATAAAAATATTCTTTGTAATTCTTTATTATCCTTAAAAAATTCAGCTTGTCTTAAGAGGTTATCTTTGGGCAAATTCCGCCATTTTACTCCTTCATCTTTCGCTAGGGAATAGGAGAGCATTGAGAGGAGAAAGGCAAATAATGCAAGTAAAGTTAACCATTTTTTACTTTTCACAATCTTCTCCCCTTTCTTCATTTCTCATAATCGTTAAGAGTGTATATGTATTTTAAAGTCTCTGAATCTTCCACACTATTATATTAGTATAACATATTAACTTAGTGTAAAAACTCTATGTTTTTATGGTAATTTTGTCGCAGCTCTTCCTTGAGAAGAACCATTTTTCCAGTCTTTTCATATATCAATAGTATATAATTGTATAAGGTTTAGGGTGATTGCATGGAAACCAATAATAAAAAAGCCAGCTTGAATGAGAACCGGGAACTTGCTGATGAAGTCCTTGATATTTACAGTTTGAAGGTGTTCATCATTCTCGACCTTTTTCTGTTCTCCATTTTCTTTGGCCTACTACTGCATCCACTACTCCCTTCTCTTTGGCTTACCTTCTTATTGCCTTTGCTTTTCTTCACTACATTTACCGCCCTTCTTCAATTACTTGATATTCTCCAAAAAAAAAGCAGACATCATTTTTGATGTCTGCTTTTTTAAATGGTGATCAACCATGTTCTTTACGCTTTTTCCCTTTCTTCAAATGAAATACAATCGTGGTGCCGAAAATCATTAAAATAAGGGTAAAAAATATCGCAGGCGGGATTTCGATCCCTGCAACGGCAATTAGCATTTTTATAGCAATGAATCCGATAAGAACGTAAGCGGCAGTTTCCAATTCAGGAACCTTATCTATCAATTTTAAAAATAACCCCGCCACTCCCCGCATCATCAAGACACCAATCATCCCACCGGCCAAAAGGACCCAGACTTTTTCACTCACCCCGAAAGCGGCCAAGACACTATCGACGGAAAATGCTATATCCATCAATTCCACTGCCGCAACCGTCCCCCAAAATGTACCAAAGATTCGGATCAACAAGCTGTTGTTACTCATTCCCTGGATATCTTCATCAATGCCAGCTTGTTTTTTTCTTTTATCCCGAAAGTATTTAAATGAGAGCCAACCAAGGTAGGCTGCTCCAATCACCTTCACCCACCAAAGCTTAATGAGGAAAACACCGATTCCAATCGCTATAAATCTAAAAGCGTATGCGCCTAATAAACCATAAAAAAGTGCTTTTTTCCGTCGTTTATCCGGAAGGTGCCTGACCATTACAGCTAATACCAAAGCGTTATCCGCCGATAGTAATCCTTCCATTAAAACGAGCGTTCCGATCAACCCCCAGCTTACTGGGTCGGATAAAACCTCCACCCACATATGCCAGTCAAAAAATTGGGCATATGTTTGAATGATATTATTTAACAACTCTGACATGATAAAGACTCCTCTGCTACTATACCTGCATAATTAGAAAACCGTATAAAATAACATTGTTCCCAGTAATGTTAAAAACTCTACTTTATTTTAAACACAAAATAAATACGTTGCATGACAACGTATCATTTAATGCCTATTAGAAATTTCATTCTCATCATACTCTTACACATATATAAAATCAAAGAATCGATCCATTATGAGAGCCTTTGTTTACTCGTCCACTCTGGGGGCGTATTTTTGTCCCAATATATTTTCCCTAAATCATAATGGGTGGCAAATGAATCATGATGGGTATGATAGTGAAAATCGAACCAATACCCTTCCATTGGTGGATTTTCCTGCCTGACATGGAATCTGATAATATCCTTGCCGCTGTTTGAATCATAAATATGAAAAATTTTCTCGGCCCTGCCCGCACTCGGCTGCTCAGTGATCGTTAATTGCTGTAATTTTTCATCTGGAAATTGGGCAGCCATTTCCGTAATGGCTTCTTCCATTTTTGGTAAGATGGTCATTTTGAACTCATCGCCAATTTTAGGATTGATCTTATCGCCAAACTTCATAAATGCGTTTACCTCTGCTTTATTCAGTATGCCCGATAAAAATTCTTCCCGGTTGAATTCCTCCTTAAGTTCAATCGGTTGCTGTGAAGAAAGGTAGGCTAACCCTTCTTCATCCACTAACCCTTTTTTAGTATCCTTTAACGAATTGGCTTCAGCAAGCCACGCCAGCTCTGAAGGCGTGACAAGACCAAACGTCAAAACGGATAATAAAATGACGAGACTTTTCCTGATCCAAATCGCTGCTTTCAACTCACACTCCCCCTCCTTTTTTTGTATTATCTTTATATTTAGTATACTTTTATTTTTTAGTAATTACTAATATATAGGTACCCATGTTTTAAAAATCAAAAAAAAGGATATATACCTATATAAACTTTATTAACCCTAACTTTTTACTAAATATCAACAATTCTACATTTTGATGAAGGATTTTGACGATATTTGGAGAACATAATTAGATTCAAGTCTTTTTAAGGAGGGGTCTTATATGGCTTTAACTACGACTGCCATGGTGGCTTTATGTCTTGTAACATTAGCATTTTTCGTATATTTAACATTTACTGATTAAGAATAAATACCTACGAAAAATCCCTTGTCATTTATCTCCAATGGCAAGGTTTTTCTTTCACATAAAGCTTACATTTTGGCAGATAAAAGGACTGAATACTGGAGGAATCATTTTGAAAAACAACAATGAAAACACTAAAGATAAGGATTACAAGAAGGAAACCGCCACAGGGAAGGCCGGAATGGTCGTTACCGCTCATCCCGTAGCCACTTCCATCGGGGAAAAAATATTACGTGAAGGTGGAAATGCAGTCGATGCGGCGGTCGCCATCCAATTTGCCCTAAATATTGTAGAACCCATGATGACTGGTATCGGCGGCAGTGGTTTCCTTATGGTATATAACGCTAAAGATAAGGATACAAAAATATTCGATGGCCATGTAAGGGCACCTAAAGCCGCGCATCCAGACATGTTTCTAAATGAAAAAGGGGAAGTCATCCCATTTAAAGAACGTTCGATCAAGGCTACAGCAGTTGGCGTTCCTGGAATACTGAAAGCTATGGATAAAGCACTCAACGAATATGGAAGTAAGCCATTAGCTGACCTTATCGAGCCCTCCATTGAATTCGCAGAAAAGGGGGTTCCCGTCAATTGGGTTCTTTGCGATGCCCTTAAAAACTTTGAATACCGATTGGGCGAGGAAGCCCGTAAGTTCTTCATGCCAAACGGAAAGCCATATCAGGATGGCGATTTACTGATAAAAGAAAAATTGGCGAATACCTATCGGATATTACAACGAGAAGGGATTTCCGCTTTTTATGAGGGTGAAATCGGAGAGGGCATCATTTCCTGTATCCAGGAACTTGGAGGGTTCATGGAACTTTCTGATTTAAAGGACTATGAAGCGACCATTGATGAACCAATGTATGGGACTTATAAGGATTATCGAATTGCATCATCTATGGCCCCTAGTGCGGGCGGATTCACGGTCATCCAAATCCTAAAAATATTGGAGAGCTTCCAGATCGAACAATATGACGTCCGTTCTTGGGAAAAATATTACTTAATTGCAGAAGCGATGCGCCTGTCATTTACAGACAAAAAGGCATTTCTTGCTGATCCCGAATTTGCCGAATTGCCATTGGCGGGTCTAATGCATGATGAATATATAGCTAAACGCCGCTCGTTCATTAATTTCAAAGCAAGGAATAATGCCATTGACTTCGGAAACCCTTGGATATATGATTCCGTGAAAGAAAGGGAAGTCATTCTACAACCAAATGACGAAGATATCAGTGAAACGACACATTTCACTGTCCGTGACAGATGGGGGAATATCGCAGCATGCACTTCTACAGTGGAGCATCCATTCGGTTCGGGCATAATGGTTTCCGACTATGGTTTCATGCTGAATAACGAACTGACTGATTTCGATTCCATTCCAGGGGGCATGAATGAAGTACAGCCCAATAAACGCCCTGTCAGTTGTAAAAGCCCGACCATCATCTTTAAAGACGGCGAGCCGATCTTGACGCTGGGATCCCCTGGAGGACCAACCATCATCAGTTCTGTCGTTCAAACAATCATCAATGTACTCGATTTAAAAATGGACTTGAAAGCAGCCATTGAAGAACCTAGAATTTTCACTCCAATGGGCCCTCATATTGAATGGGAAGCAGGAATGGATATGACCAGCAAAGGTCACTTGGAAGCAATGGGCTTTGCCTTTAATGAAGTTCCCCACTCTATAGGGAATGTCCAAGCCATTCAAATCAACCCTGATGGCTCGAATTATGGTGCTGCAGATTCAAGCCGGGAAGGCTGTGCCATGGGTCTGGACGAGACAGATTATAAATCCTGATCACAGAATGGAAATGAAGCCAAAATGAAATTTGGATGTTTTTCTCTTTACTACCTCAAACCCAAATTCCTCGAAGCGGGAGCTGCGGAAATGGTCTTTCAACACGACTCGCTTTCGCGCAACCCGCTTGGCTTCTTTCATTATTTCCATTGATAAATCCTTACCTTCCGCAAAATGAGTCAATCCTTTGATTCCATTTGATTCCTGAATCGTTTCCTCAAACATGGGATCGAAATATACGACATCAAAATGATTATCCGGCATTGACTTCAATATTTCGTAATGATCCGCTTGAATGACCTCTATTCTTCTCATCGCAGAAATCATCTTTTCTTCTGCATTCTCCCATGTCTTCATACCATGGTCCACGAGCAAGGCCAAATATTGATTTCCTTCCAATGCAACAACCTGTCCATTTTCACCCACTGCAAAACTTGCGACAATCGCATCAGAGCCCAAGCCCATTGTACAATCAAGCACAGAATTCCCTTCATTTATATCTCCGGCAATGAGAAATGGATCACCTTCGCCCCGAAGTATTCTTTTTAAACGGATCATTGCAAGGTTAGGGTGAAAAAAGAATGGTTCTTTTTCTTGGTACCGATATAACTCCATCCGCTTTTTACCAAAAACGAGGCAATCCTCCTCATTATGTTCCGATTGGATAGCTCTCACCGATCGTTTTCTTCGCGCTATAAAGGGGATCTGTAATTCTTCAGCTAACTTTTCGGCTAATATAATCGTTTCTTTATCGGCTCTTCCTACTGTAGTGACAAACATGAATCCTACCCCTTCATACTCTTATAAATTTGAAAAGAATGCCCTGTTTCCAGGACATTCCGCTTCATCACTTATTTACTTGACTGAATGCTGCCAATAAATTTTCCATAATAGCTTCCATTGGCTGTCCCTCTATATCATGGCGAGGAATGAAATGTAAAACCTCTTTGCCCTTTAAGAGAGCCATGGATGGTGAAGAAGGTTCGATTCCATTGAAGTATTCCCGCATTTTAGCTGTAGCTTCCTTATCTTGTCCGGCAAATACTGTTACGAGATGATCAGGCTTATTGTCTGCCTGGAGTACGGCTTGGGTAGCAGCTGGACGGGCTAACCCGGCAGCACAGCCACAAACAGAATTTACGACGACAAGTGTCGTACCTTCTACTGAATCCATAAAGTTTTCAACCGCTTCAGCGGATTCCAACTCCTCAAAACCTGCTTGCACCAGTTCCGCACGCATTGGCTTCACCATTTGTTTCATATATTCATCATATGCCATCGACATAAAAAAACCCCCTTGATTACAATTCTTCAATTAGATTAATCATACTATATTCTTATGTGCACATGCAAAAATGACGCTTAGAGCTTTGCAAATTCGGCGTTCAAGTTTATGTATCAATGATCAAAGATTCATTTACGCCGCAAAAAGAAACATGGTAACAGAATCCATTTCATTCTGCCACCATGTTTTAGTATCTTCCTTGAATTAAACTTTCATCACTCCGCCTGAGCTGGCATTCGTCACAAGTTTGGAATAACGTGCTAAATAGCCTGTTCTAACTTTTGACTCGAAGCCTTTCCAATTTGCTTTACGTTTTTCGAATTCTTCATCGGAAATTTCCAATTCGATTTTACGATTGTTCAAATCCAACTCGATGATATCTCCATCTTCCACGAAAGCGATTGGGCCTCCCTCAGCTGCTTCGGGGGATATATGACCAATGCTGATGCCCCGAGATGCGCCTGAAAAGCGGCCATCAGTGATCAAACCGACTTTGGCTCCAAGTCCCCTCCCGACAATTTGGGAAGTTGGTGCCAACATTTCCGGCATACCCGGCCCCCCTTTAGGTCCTTCGTAACGAATGACCACTACATTCCCTTCTTTTACTTTTCCAGTAATGATTCCGGAAAGTGCATCTTCCTGGGAATCGAAACAAATGGCAGGACCCCTATGGTAGCCACCAACTGATTCGTCAACTGCTCCCACTTTTATGATGGAACCTTGAGGTGCAAGGTTGCCAAACAATACCGCAAGCCCTCCACGCTCGGAATGCGGATTATCTAACGGATGGATAACATCCTTATCCAGAATTTCACAACCGGCAACATTTTCGCGGAGCGTTTTACCTGAAACGGAAAGGCAGTCACCGTTAAAGGCGCCTGGTTTTTTGAGTAACTCATTAATGACGGCACTTACACCTCCGGCATTATGTACATCTTCAATATGATAATCGGATGCCGGAGCAATTTTCGCTAGATGCGGTACACGGTTAGCTATTTCATTTATGCGCTCCATCGGATATTCAAAACCTGCTTCATGTGCCAATGCAAGTGTATGCAGAACAGTGTTGGTCGAACCGCCCATCGCCATATCCAAGGCAAATGCGTTATCAATTGCATCAATCGTCACGATATCACGAGGCTTGATATCCTGTTTGATTATCTCCATCAATTGTTTAGCGGATTTCTTAACGAATTCTTTGCGTTCTTCAGCTACCGCCAAAATCGTACCATTTCCCGGAAGCGCAAGTCCTAAACCTTCTGCCAGACAGTTCATGGAATTTGCAGTGAACATTCCTGAACAAGAACCGCAAGTAGGGCATGCAACTTGCTCGATTTCCTGCAGTTCTTCTTCATTGATATTACCAGCTTGATAGGCGCCCACCCCTTCAAAAACAGATGTTAATGAAAGAGATTTACCGTTTTTGTCTTTGCCTGCCTTCATCGGTCCGCCACTTACGAATATTGTAGGAATATTGACACGAAGAGCTGCCATCATCATTCCCGGCGTTATCTTGTCACAGTTTGGAATGCAAACCATACCGTCAAACCAATGTGCAGATACAACAGTTTCCACGGAGTCCGCGATGATTTCACGGCTTGGTAATGAATAGCGCATACCAATATGACCCATTGCAATTCCATCGTCTACCCCAATCGTATTAAATTCGAAAGGAACACCGCCTGCTTCGCGAATCGCTTCCTTCACTATTTTTCCGAATTCCTGAAGATGGACATGACCCGGAACGATATCGATGTATGAGTTACAAACCGCGATGAACGGTTTTCCAAAATCTTCTTCTTTAACCCCTGCTGCCCTCAACAGACTTCTGTGCGGAGCACGGTCGACTCCTTTAGTAATCATGTCACTTCTCATATTTGATGTAGACATTCGTTGTACCCCCAATTTTCACTAATGTTTGATAATTCAATATAATATAATTTTTAGTATACTCTAAAAATTCTAACATATCTATAGACAAATGCAACCTTTCAACGTTAAATATCTGCAAATATCATTTTACTAAAATAATAGAAAACAGATTTATTTACTTTAAAATACTGTATCTCATCGAAAATTAGCCATTTTGCTGTTTCGGAGTTCCACCGGACCACGGGGTCAAGCAATTGGAATTGACCAGCTTCAAAAAAGGCATGCGGATTTAATCACCCGGATGCCTTTTTTGAAGCCCATTAAGTTATTCCAATTAAATTTCACTTTTCATTCGCTAGCCTTGATTCTGTCATTTGCTTCCAAACTGAACCTTTTGCTTCTTCCCCATTTTCTATACGATCAATGGCCATCTTGACCTGTAGGGCCACTTCGAATTCAGGGTCCTGTTCCGCTTGCTTTAGAAGAGGAAGGGTCGTTTCATTTCCAGCTTCATATAAAAACATCGCCGCCCTCCATCTAACCAATTTATTCTTATCCGATAGTGCTTGCGACATTTCTCCCATCGCTTCTTCAAAGCCCAGATCGGATAAACAGTCACCAGCCGTTCGTCTTACTGCTGCACTTTTATCTTTCATTGCTTTGTACAAGCTCGGAAGCACTTTTCTATCTTCGATCATACCCAAGTATACAACCGCGAGCCTTCTAATGGAGACTTTATTGTCGGAAAGTGCTATGTCCAATACTGGAATATCACCCACAGTTGGATCTTCCATTTGTTCTAAAGCCTGATATCGCTTTTCCCAACTTTCGTCATTCAGCATTTCTGCAGTCAGTTTAATTTTTGGCCGTTTCAAGAATGTTTCTTTTGTATCCACCATTTCTTTAGCAGCAGCTACTAGCCGATTAATTCGTTCTTCCGGATATGCTGCAATCAGCTCATCCGATACTTCCTTCACGATATCTTCCATATCACCATATCTTACGCCATAATCCTTCCATTTTCGAAGCATGACTACATTATCATCTTCTTTTTGGGCTGCGGCAATGCCCTTTATGAAATATTCCGGTAAGGCAAAACGTTTTTCGTGTTGGCTATCACTTGCTTTAATTTGCATCGGAATGCCTTTGAATTGTTGAATGGCAACCGCTACTTCACCGTAATGTTCATTTAAAACCGTTTGTTGACTTTGTTCTTCGGTTTTTTCCCCGAACACCTGACGGATTTGGACCAAGATATCTTTCCAATCATATTTCGCATTGCGCTCAACCGCTAAGAAATCCGCAACATGATATACCCCTTTCACCCCATCAATCTTAAATAAATCTTTAATCAGCTGCGGTGCTTGTTCAGCTTGGTCCTTCTTATAGTTATTACTTTTACCTGCTAATAACTCTTCAGTTAAATTGATTTTCATTGTATTCGGACTTGGTGTAGGTTCTATTGATTTGATTTTCAATGCGTTTCTCTCCTTTTACAAGACGTTTCCATGTACTAGATATTATCACAACGGCAAAAGATTCTCATGCAATTGAGATTGGCTAAAAAAAGACTGGTCCAAGTTTGCTCCCTTGGACCAGTCCCCCGCTCATTCCTCTTCCAATTTTTCCGCTAAATACGTCCATCTTTCCATCAAATGCTCTAATTTATCCGTTAGTCCCTTTTCTTCTTCAAGTAACAGGCGGACTTGTTCAAAATCGCTTCCCGCAGCTGACATTTCAGACGTGATGTCTTTCAGACGCAGCTCGGCCCGTTCCATGTTCCCTTCTATCTCTTCCCATTCCTTACTTTCCGCATATGTTAGTTTTTTCTTTTTCTTTTCTGTGCGATTGAGTGGAGGTTCTGGTGTTTTCACTGGTACGGCCTCTTCCGTCTTTTCCTCCAAGAACTCCGAGTAATTACCGTAATAGAAATCAATTTCACCTTTATTCTTGAAGACAAGGAGCTGATGGCACGTTTTATCCAGGAAATACCTATCATGTGATACGGTAATGACTACACCTGAAAATGTTTCTAAATAATCCTCAAGAACGGTCAAGGTTTGCGTGTCCAAATCATTCGTCGGTTCATCCAAAAGCAGGACATTAGGTGCCGACATCAATATGTTAAGGAGATATAAACGCCTTTTCTCCCCTCCGGACAGCTTGCGAATCGGCGTCCCATGCGAGCCCATTGGAAACAAGAACCTTTCAAGCATCTGGGCAGCTGATATGTAGCTACCATCTTTAAGGGCGATTGAATCCGCCGTTTCCCGAATATACTCTATCATGCGCAGATTCTCGTCCATATCGACGCTTTCTTGCGTATAGTACCCTATTTTCACGGTTTGCCCTATTTCCAGATTTCCATCATCTATAGATTCCCGTCCGGCCAAAATATTTAACAAGGTGGACTTTCCACTGCCATTATTACCAACAATTCCAATCCTATCACCTGGTTTGAAGAGGAAGGAAAAATGGTTGATGATGGACTGATCCCCGAAAGATTTAGAGACATCCTGCATCTCCAGTACCTTTTTCCCTAAACGGGCACCGCTTAATTCCATTTCCAGGCTCTCGGTTTTCTGCTTATCCTTTACACCTGATTCCAATGTTTCGAAGCGTTGGATTCTGGCCTTTTGTTTCGTTGTACGGGCCTTGGCACCTTTACGGATCCAGGCCAGTTCTTTTTTGAATAGACTTTCTTTTTTCGTTCTTTCCGTCGATTCATTCTCTTCACGAATGGCCTTTGATTCTAAATAGTCTGCATAGTTTCCTTTGTATTCGAAGAGCTTCGTTTGGGCAATTTCCCAAATCTTATTAGAAACCCGATCTAAGAAATATCGATCATGTGTTACAAATAAAACGGACTTTTGATATTTTCCCAAATATTCTTCAAGCCAGGTAATGCTTTCAAAATCAAGATGGTTCGTAGGCTCATCCAAAATCAGTAAATCCGGAGTCTCAATCAAGGTTTTTGCCAGTGCCGCCCGCTTTTTTTGGCCGCCTGACATTTCCCCCAATTTCCTTGAGTGATCAGGAAGGCCCAGCTTGGTCAGTATCGTTCTGGCATTGGCACTTGTATCCCAGGCGCCAAGCGTGTCCATATCCTGTTGCTGTTTTAACAAACGGTCCTGTATTGCACTATTCTGTGGATCTACCTGGAGTTGGACGAGCGTCTTTTCATACTCCTTAATCAATGAAAATACAGGCGTTGAACTTTCATACATATATTCCATGATCGTCAATTTCTCATCAAATTGCGGATCTTGGGATAGGTAGGAAATCGTGTAATCATTCGGATGATCCTTCGTTCCTAAATCACTGTCTTCCAATCCTGCAATGATATTCAATAATGTCGATTTACCGGTGCCGTTTATACCAACGATCCCGATTTTTTCCCCTTCGGTAATGGAAAAAGATACATCTTTAAAAAGAAGCTTTTCCCCTTGGGTTTTCATTACATGTTCCATGCTAAAAACTTTCATAATCGTACATCCCATTCCTTATTAAATTCCTCTAAAAATCTAACCATATATTCATGCCTTTCACTTGCAATCCTCTTGGCTGTACAAGTATTGAGCATATCTTGCAAACGTAATAGTTTTTCATAAAAGTGATGAATGGAAGAGCTTTTCCCCGTCCTGTATTCCTCTTTTGTCATATTTCCCCTTATTGACAATGAAGGATCAAACATGGGTTGTCCCTTTTTCCCTCCAAATGCAAATGTCCTTGCTATCCCTATGGCGCCAATTGCATCCAAGCGGTCCGCATCCTGAACGATTTCAGCCTCGATGGAAGGAAGCTTCAACTGCCCGGAACTATAGGAAATTGTGTTGATGATCTGCTTAATGGCATTCACGCTATCAATTTCCAATTTTATTTCATCAAACCATTCGTCCAGCTTTTTCGATCCCTCATCAGCATCCCGGTTTAATTTATCATCCGGGATATCATGAAGCAGTGCCGCCAATTCAATTATAAACTCATTCCCTTTGCGTTCTTCTTTTGCAATATGTAAAGCCAGCTTACGAACCCGATCGATATGGAACCAATCATGGCCGCTGGCATCAGATTTCAATTGGTCATATACATACTTCTCCGTTAAATCAATCATCGTTTGATTCATTTCACCACTCCATGTCCTTTCTATTTTACCATGGTTCTCAATAATGTTGTGCTTTAATCTTCATTGAACCAACTGAGTCCAATCGTCTGTTCACCGGTATGCACCCCGATTGCACTGCCCAGTGGGGATACATGTGTCAACACATGAGGAAATTCTTCAGAAATCATCTTTTTCCATCTTTGTGACTGCTCCGACACAGCTCCATATAATATGGTGCATTCTTTTACTTTACCTGCTTCGACTGATCTGCGAAAATCAGTGAAGATCTGTTTTTCCGCTTTTTTAAGGTTCCGGGGTTTAGATTTAGTATGAAGCAAGCCATTTTCGATTGAAATGATGGGTTTAAAGCTCAATAGGCTTCCTAAAATATACTGTGCGTTCGATAACCTTCCACTGCGATGCAGCTGATCCAAAGAACCTATTAATACATAGGTTTCATGATTATCCGCATATATTCTCGTTTTAACGAAGGCCTCATTGACGGAATGGCCATTATCAATATAATGCATGAGCCGTTTCATTATTAAAAGCATTGGAAAGGAAATAAGCAGAGTATCAAAAACGTCAACGGGGATCGTAACCATTTGTGCAGCTTGCCTGCTCGCGGAAACGGTCCCGCTCAATTCACTTGAAAGATGAACCGCAATGATTCGATCATAACGTTTTTCAAGCTTCTTATATAACTCTTGGAATGTACCGACCGAGGGCTGTGATGTAGTCGCGTTTTTCTTTTCCTCACTCATTCTTCGGTATAATTCCCCAGGTGATAGGTCGATACCATCTTCATATTCCTTCCCATCGATGATAACGATCATCGGAACGACGTAAACATGTTCATTCAATGATAATTCTTCATCTAAAGTTCCTGTGCTATCCGTTACCCATGCAATTCGTTCCATGGTTTCCCCCCTCAATTGGTGTCTCCTATTATATTCAACTCTCCCCCCATTTGTCCCTTTTAGAAAGCGTTGTGGATAAATATCTTGCCTTACAAAAAGAGCCCAACAGAAAGTACCTCTTCCGTTGAACTCGATATCATCATAATAATTTTTTTAAATCCTCTTCGATTTCCAGTGGTTTTGTTTTAGGGGCATACCGACTTACGATATTTCCATCACGGTCAATCAAGAACTTTGTAAAATTCCATTTTATCGATTTAGACCCCATCACTCCAGGAGCATTTTCAGTCAGATAGCTGAATAAAGGATGGGCCTCCTTGCCATTGACATTCACTTTTGCAAACATCGGGAATGTTACACCATGATTCAACTTACAATAAGAATCGATTTCCAGATCATCTCCAGGCTCCTGATTCAAAAACTGATTACATGGAAAACCAAGCACCGCCAACCCATCTTCTTTATATTGTACATACAGGCTTTGCAAATCATCATACTGTGGCGAAAAACCGCATTTGCTTGCGGTATTCACTATAATCATCACTTTCCCTCTATATTCCTCAAGCGAGATGGTTTCGCCATTGATTTTATTGACTTCAAATTCGTAAATGGACATGTATGATCTCTCCCTTTAGTATGATGATGTCATTTTACAGTATTTAAAGGTACGTTTACCAACTTTTATAATCTTACCTTTTCCAATTATCCCGGAATCTTCATCGCTTGAATGGATTGTATCAAATATTCTACCATATCTTCCAAATCCTCCATTTGCTCTTCTTTTATAAGCCTTCCAAATGAAACTTTAAATAAAGAAGAATGAACGGGTTGCACTTTTTTACTGACCGTTTCGCTGGTCGTCACTGTAATGATTCTCTGATCCCCCCAAATTTTTTCCAGATCGATCAAGAATTGTTCAGCAGTCACTTCATCAAGCTTTTTAGGAAAAGAAATGAAAATATTAACCGTGCAACCGGAATGTGTTTCATTAATAGTGGAATCAAGTAACTCCGAACTTAGATTCTGGAGTGAAGCGTGTAACTCGATGACTCCGATAACCGAAATAGGCGCCAGCGATTCTTTCAATTCCATTTCAATCTTATATGTTCTGGACATGTTTGCGAGATTCACTATATCATCACGGTTTATGACCAATATATCTCCAATGAAGTCACGATCATAGACCGCACCTTCCAATACCACTTTCATGTTCTCAAATGCTGTAGGATCGAACAATCTCCATACACCTCTCCAACTTCATAAGTTTATGTAATCATGATCTCACCATTTTACCATCCCCGAGCCATTTCCCTCAGGATTTAGAAGAAATTATTAAAATAGCTTTTCTATTCAGTAATTTTCTATATAATTAAAATATTATGATTTTTGGAGAAGGAGGCTAATCATGCCAATCAGAATTCCGGAACAACTGCCAGCTAAAGAAATTTTAGAACAGGAAAATATCTTCGTTATGGATGAGGATAGAGCTACCAATCAGGAAATCCGTCCATTGAATATATTAATTTTAAACCTTATGCCAGAGAAAGAAAAAACAGAGGCTCAGTTACTGCGCTTTCTTGGCAATACTCCCATTCAAGTAAACATATCATTCCTGCGTTTGAGCACACATGAATCAAAAAACACTAGTAAATTTCATTTAGATCAGTTTTATAAATCATTTAATGATATTCGCACGAAGAAATATGACGGCTTGATCATTACGGGCGCTCCAGTCGAGAAGCTGGAATTTTCAGACGTTAATTATTGGGAAGAACTGCAGGATATCATGAATTGGTCAACAGAAAATGTCACATCCACCCTACATATCTGTTGGGGAGCTCAAGCAGCCCTATACCATCATTATGGAATAGGCAAACATGAACTGCCAGTGAAATGCTTCGGCATATACACTCATGAGGTACTTGAACCAACTGAAAATCTAGTCCGCGGATTCGATGACTATTTTATGGCCCCTCATTCGCGCTATACGGATATTGACTATCAAAAATTAGTTAACCGTCCAGAATTGAAGGTTCTGGCACAGTCCGATCAAGCTGGGGTATTGATAGCTGCTTCAGTTGATGGAAAAAGAATCATGGTGACCGGCCATTTCGAGTATGATGCCGATACCCTCGGTGAAGAATATAAGCGTGATAGGGAGCGTGGGATCAATACGCAACTCCCTGAAAATTACTTTCCTGATAACGATCCGACCAAGGTACCCCTTCACCGCTGGAAGAGCCATTGCAGTCTGATGTTCTCGAATTGGCTGAACTATTATGTTTACCAATCAACCCCATATGAGTGGGATTGAAAGGGTAAGGAAAAAGAAGCTTTCTCTTTTAAGTGACTAGCTTTTTTGTAGGCAGCAACTTTCGGCTATCATGGGAAACAACCTGAGTTTTTGACTCAGGTTGTTTCTTTCATGATTCTTTATTACCGAAATATACCTCTTCAAAAGGTTGGACGACTACAAACCCTTTCCCTTCGAATTTCATTTGAACGGATTCGCCGCTTCCCCTTCCAAAAAACGACTTTAATGAAACATCCGTTACGAATTCAGGCTGAAGCTCCCCTGACCAAGCTACTGTGGCATTCGGGTCCGTATAGACTGGATTCCCAGCTTCCACCATTAAAGTGAGTGGCTCATAATGGGAAGTGAATGCGACCATCCCTCTCCCCTCGAGTCTTACATTGAACAATCCACCCGCCAATAACCCTGCAATGCGCCGCATCATTTTTATATCCCATTGAATACCCGGCTCAAAGGCAAGCAAATCATTACCATTAACACAGATCGATTCACCATTTAACTGTAAAATTGATATCTTCTTCCCTTGATCCGCGACGTATAGCTTGCCGCTGCCGGTCGCTTTCATCAAGGATGCACCCTCACCAGTCAAGGCTTTCTTGAAGAGTTTACCAAGACCATGCTCCAAGATACCTTCCCTCTCGAATTTAATTTGTCCGCGATAAGAAATCATCGTCCCCATTTTTGCCCAGATCTGCTGTTCCAGATTAATTTCCAGAATTCGTTCCGTTTCAAGTTCAAATAAGCCTTGCCCTTTATCCTGCTGTTTCGTCTTTTCAACGAATTGATCGATTTGATACTTCTCCATCACTGATCCACCTTTTTTTGAAGGAGGAACAGCCACATGAACGATACAGCTTGTTTTAGTTCCTTTGAAAAATGCCCCAATTTTGCAAAGTCCACCCCTCTCTTCGCAACGCCGGTGTCAGCGACCACCTTCCATCCCGTTTCTGTTGCCATTTTTTCAAATTCCCAAGCCTGCATTGTATTCATAATGACTTTATCTCCTAATAGCCGTTGAAAACTGAATTTTTTTCGTGGTTCAGCCGTCGGACCAAGAATTC
The DNA here is from genome assembly GCF_042787975.1 of Peribacillus sp. YIM B13482. Taxonomy (NCBI): domain Bacteria; kingdom Bacillati; phylum Bacillota; class Bacilli; order Caryophanales; family Bacillaceae; genus Peribacillus; species Peribacillus sp. YIM B13482. Next base: position 28,486 of record NZ_JBHZPF010000037.1, on the reverse strand, counting down.
CAAAACAGGCATAACCGCCAGGCTTAATTACCCGTTGAATTTCCTTCAGCACCGTTAATGGTTCACCTGTATATTCCAAAGAATTAATGACCAATGCCGCATCCATTTCCTCATCCTTGAATGGAAGATCATAAAAATCTCCTTGAATGAAAGAAAGTTCAGGTAGTAGAGCTGTTTTCCCCTTTGCAAATTCAATCATGACATTGGATAAATCGACTCCAGTTACTTCAAATCCCGCTTCGGCCAATTTTAAAGAACCAACTCCATCTCCACAGCCTATGTCAGCTACCTTCACTCCCGAAGGTACATATTCAGAAAAGAACGGAATAATGTTTTTTCGGCTCCCCGATTCCCACATTTCTTGCGAATTCTTCACCCACATAGGTGCAAAGACATCCCATTCCTTTTCCGACTCTTTATGCCAAGTATGTAAATTCATTAAACAATCCCCCTCCCATTTAATCTCAAATTATATTAGTACTTGAAGCATTACGGAAATTACAATCCCATTCGTTAACTAACACACAGTTTTCCCGAATCAAAATACAGGGCTTCATTATAGCTATTCTGCTCTTAATTAAAAAATCCTTTTTTAAAATACTTTTATAATGATGAATGCCCGGTTCCAGAAAACAGGTGATGTCATCTGAAAAATTTCAATTAACATAAAAATAAAAAAGATTGTAGGCAAAAGCGGTTATATCTAATTGTTAAAACAGAGTTGATTGGAACGGAAGGTGCGAGACTCCTGCGGGAAAAGCGTGTCCAAGGGAGACCCCACAGGCGCAAAGGCGCCGAGGAGGCTCCCGGACCGCCCGCGGAAAGTGAGTGCCTGAAGTGGAAATCAACGTTCGAATTTTTAAAACCCTCAAAAAAGACTGTAGACAAACTCGATTTTCATCGAGTTTGTCTACAGTCTGAAAGCTGCCTGAGGCAGCTTATTTTGAATTTTCTTCATTTCTTTTTTGTATCTTTCGTAAATCCTCGACACGATCGGGAGACTCCTCAAAGAATTCAACCAGATCGCCAATCCTATCGATGGCATTCCAACTAAGGTGATGTTCAATCCCTTCAACATCATGATAAATATTTTCTTCCTTGACCCCAAGCAATCTAAGCATCTGTTCTAAAAGTTCATGGCGGTATACGAGCCTTTTACCAACCTTTTTCCCGTTTGCAGTTAAAACGAGACCCCGGTACTTTTCATATATCAAATATTTTTCCTGGTCCAGTTTTTGAACCATTTTTGTAACAGAAGATGGGTGGACGGAAAGGTTTTCGGCAATATCCGAAACTCTTGCATATCCTTTTTCTTCAATAAGTAAATAAATTTGTTCTATGTAATCCTCCATGCTAGGTGTAGGCATTCGGAATCCTCCCATTCAAACGCATATCTAAAAATTTTACTATATAAACGCCCCTGAAACAAGAAGATAACGTCTCAGGGCGCTTTTAAATGAAGTTTCTTCTCATGTTTGTTTGATGTTCTGTTCTGTTTGGAATGTAAAGCTGATCTTCTTTTCAGAATCGGACCAAGATAAAATGGCATCAAAGGTTTTTTCACCTTTTTTAAAACCACTTATCAAATCCGTTTCACCGCTCGACAATAATTTTTTTATATTTGCTTGACTGATTTTCTTATTAAGGATTTTTTTGGAGATCGTAAAGTTACACTTGGTTTTTTGATAATTTACACATCCATAGAATTCCCCTTTATCGACAATCTTAGAACCGCATAGCTTACAGCTGCCCACAGATGCCGAGCTTCTCTTTTTAGGGCCGCTCCGTTGAATCGACTCGGTGTCCAGCCCTTGAAAATCCCAGCTTTCAGATGATTCCACGGCATCACTGATAATTTTTGCTGACATCTTTTTAACAGCTTCCATAAAGACGCCGGCTGAGGCCTTCCCTTCACCAATTTCCCTTAAACGCTGTTCCCATTTGGCTGTCATTTCAGGTGAAGCCAGGATTTTCTCCCCAATTGCAGTGATCAGCACTTTCCCTTTATCCGTCGCAAACACCTGGTTTTTTTTGACATCAATGTATTTACGGTCTTTGAGCATGGTAATGATACCAGCTCGAGTTGCTTCTGTGCCAAGGCCTTCGGTTTTCATCAGCACCTTTTCTAACTCTTCATTATCCAAGTGTTTTCCGGCCGTTTTCATCAAAGTGATCAACTGACCTTCTGTATAGCGCTTTGGCGGCTGAGTTTTTCCTTCTTTCACCTTTATTTTGGCGACCTTTCCAGAATCCCCTTTTGAAACGGCAGGCAAAAGGATATCATCATCATCCTTCTCATTTTGGAAAATCACTTTGCGCCATCCCTCTTGGATCTGCTGCTTGCCTTTAGAAATGAATTCGGCACGCTTATCGACAAGCGTTTTAATGGTGGTGTAATCGAAAATGGCTTTCTCGTAATGTGCCGCAATCAACCGGCGGACCACCAAGTCATAAATATTCCGTTCTTCAGCAGAAAGCCTCTTTGGGTCGGTCACTTGTTCCGTCGGGATAATTGCATAGTGATCAGTCACTTTTTTTTCATTTACAAACCGTTTATTATTCATGATGCTCGGTTGTGGTAAAGGAAACAGGGATTCATATTCTGAAAATCCACTTAGTTTTTGCAATATATCAGGAAATGTTTCGGCTTCCCCCTCCGTAACATAATTGGAGTCTGAACGTGGATAAGAAACGATCCCTTTTTGATATAAACTTTGTACAATATCAAGCGTCTGTTTCGGTGAATATTTATAAATCTTGTTTACGGTTGCCTGCAATGACGATAGATTAAATAACAAAGGTGGCTGAAATTCTTTTCTTTCTGTAGCCATTTCCGCAATTTCAGCTTCTTTACCCTTGCAAAAGGCGGCAATTTTATCAGCAAGTTCTTTTGTCTTGATTCTCGGATCATTGTTCTGCTGCCATTTTCCTTGATACTCCTTACCATCCATCTTGAAGTCAGCGAACACTTCCCAGAACGGTTCAGTCTTGAATTGTTCAATTTCCATTTCCCGTTTCACTATCAAAGCGAGAGTCGGTGTCTGAACCCTACCAGCTGAAAACACATCCGAAACACCCCTTTGTTTCAATAGAATACTATACGCTCTCGATGCATTCATTCCCACAACCCAGTCTGCGCAAGCTCTCGTGTACGCTTCATGATAGAGTGGCCTGGTTTTTTCCTCGCCCATCAGGTTTTGGAATCCCTCATAAATCGCTTTTGGGGTCAAAGAGGAAATCCATAAACGTTTCATCGGTTTATTGACATTACATAGATTAACGATATTACGTACAATCAATTCTCCTTCACGCCCAGCATCGCCTGCATGAATGATTTCATCGACATCCGGTTTCCTAAGCAAAGTCTTCACTACATTGAATTGCTTTGCCTTTTGTCGGGTCACTTCATATTGAAATTTCTCTGGAATCATCGGCAACGTTTCCATCGACCATTTTTTCCATTTTGAATGATAGGTTTCCGGCGAAACGAGTTGACATAAATGCCCGACGGCCCAAGTTACATAAGCTCCGTCGGGAAAAAGTTCATTCGGCATGATTTCTATATATCCTTGCTGTTTCTTCGTTTTAAATTGAGCTGCTAACGTTGAACCTTGATCTGGTTTCTCCGCAATGATTAGCTTCATGATCATCTTCACCTAATCCGTTACAAAATATCTTACCCTATTATTATACCTTAATTATCAAAATCGGCTAGATATGACTTCGGTTTAACTCAATTGATCTAAGAAAGCTTGAAATAATTGCTTAAATCCTGAGAATAATGGGATTTTCAGGCTTATGATAAACTCCGTCCAAATATAGGCAGATTAATATGCAAAAAAAAAAGCTTCACTAATGGATGGTCAGCATAGATTAGAGGGAATCGGAGTATATACAAAAGAAACAAGTGCGATGTTAAATGTGCCCTTCCTAGCTTTTCACTGTTTAGATGAAGATGAAGAAATTATTTTAAAACAAAAAAGACTGTAGGCAAAAGTGAACTGCCCCGTAAATGTTAGACACCAAACTAACATTTACGGGGCAGTTCAGCTTATAAGCATGTATTCTTTTTATAGTTTTTTAAGTACACCACTGTTTATTAACGAAGTTATCTATACATATTTTTTTTAGTTGAATTAATTATTAAAAAGTAATTACACTCTTCTTCTGATAAATTCAGAAACCTATGGTCTATATCTGCTTCAAAATATATTGAATCCCCTTCTTCTAACTTATAAATTTCAGGTTCCTCACCTAATTCAACTTGTATTTTTCCTTTTAAAACATAGATGTATTCCTCTACACCCTTTTTATGAGGTGGAAAAATTCCGGTTTCCTCTAAAGGAGGAATTTTATTTAAAATGAATTCAATATCATTAGCCGGCGGTGATAAAAGATGTCTTTCGAACTTTGTGTTTTCGTCCTTATATATTAATCTGTTACTCGAACGAATAATAGACACACTTCTTTTTTGATCCTCCCCCAACAAAGACGATATTGTTACATCCAGTGCTTCCGCAATTTGTGAAGCAACATGAATTGTTGGATTTTTATCACCTCTTTCAATCTGAGATAACATAGACTTACTAACTCCCGACTTTTTAGCTAGTTCTTCTAGTGTGTAGCCTTTTGACTTCCTTACATTTTTTACATTAGTTGAAAATTCCATAAAAGCCCCCTGCATTCTACTATAGTGAATTTAATTCTTGACTTTAGTTTATAACGGATTTATCATGGAATCAAATTCACTATAGTGAATTTGGAAATAAAATCAAAGAAAGGAAAAAGAAGGGACATTATTGCACAACTAAGTCTAAATGTCTTCACTTAATAAAGTCTGAATATTCAAAGTAGATAATAGGGATTTTAATTTCTAATAAAAAGAAAAGAAGGTTATTTAAATGACTACAAAAATATTTGTTGATGGTGCTTTCTACAATAAAGATGATGCAAAAATCAGTGTGTATGATCATGGTTTATTATATGGTGATGGAATATATGAAGGGTTACGCTGTTATTCTGGACATGTATTCCAAATGAAGGAACATCTTAATCGGTTAAAACGTTCAGCCAATAGTCTTCGAATTCAGCTTCCATACTCATTAGAACAAATAGGTGAATTCATCTTAGAAACACTGAAAATCAACGAACTTCAGAATGCCTACATTCGTTTACTTGTTACAAGAGGTGTAGGTCACATAGGTCCAGATCCTAGTACTTGCAAGAGCGCTAGTTTAATTATCATTGTAGAAGATTTACCAAATGTCCATGGAAAGTCTGTTAAAGAGAATGGGTTGTCTCTAGTAATTGCCTCTACACGCCGAGATGCTGTGGATGCCACCTCACATGAGATTAAATCACTTAATTACCTTAATAGTGTTGTTGCTAGAATGGAAGCGAATGAATATGGAGCAGATGATGCAATTTTACTAGACCCCCGAGGGTTTGTTTCAGAATCAACTATATGTAATGTTTTTATTATAGATAAAAATACACTTGTAACCCCTAGTCCATCAAACGGAATCTTACAAGGAATAACGAGACAAATGATTATGGATATCGCTAGAGAAATTAATATGGAAGTTAAACAAAGTGATATTACACCCTTTCAATTGATTAATGCAGATGAAGTTTTTTTAACAGGAACACATGCTGAAATTGTTGGAGTTGCTCGTATTAATAACATTGAATTATCTGGAGGTAAAATTGGAGAAATAACAAGAAATTTAATACATAAATTTCAAGAAAAAACATTAAACCCTAAATATAGTACGCCTGTATATAAAAATATTAATAAGGATAAGGTGACAAACTAATGCAATTGCTAACTAAAAATAAAAACACATTAAATGAAAAGTTACATAAAATAGCACAAGGTTTTTTATCTCCAAGAGATGTGTTATTTGAAATCGAGGAAGAACAGTTAACAGATCTCCTTTCTCCTAACTTTGTTAAGGAAAATGATCAATCCCCCATCGGACAGGGGGAAAGTATTCTACCTGGGGATGTATCCGGTCAACTAGTTCTTGATAGAAAATTAGGGGAGCTATTGTTACAAGAAGCCCAAAGTAGAAACACAACTATTAACTTAATCTATTCTCTAACAACTGGGGATTTAGAAGATTTTTATGTTTTAACATCATCTAAAGGTTTTTTCACTAACCAGAAGGCACGTACTACATTTTGCCCTGTTCAAGCTAGTTGTGAAGGTATTCCAACGTTAGTTGATGTTAACTGCCAATACCAATTTAATATAGAACCTAAAATGTTAACTTATACATTTAATGATGGTAGTAAATTTTATATTGAACAACCATTAAGAGAAGTCATTTTTGAAAAAGATACGATAAATGAAGGTGATTACATTTCATTAAATGCTAATAAAGGATTAATTTTCAAAGGTAATTTATCGGCTAATCCTTCAACTATCATTAAAGTTTATCAAATTCTTTCAAAAGCTTTTCTAGAGTCATTAGAGATTTATGGTCCAGCTAATGCAGAACAAAATATTATTCATTCAAGTACATATCAACATAATAAACAATTTCTTATTGAAACTATTGAGTCTTCAGAGTTTGTTGGTTTCCAAAAGTTATTAAGGGCTGCATACGAAGTTTCGGAACTCAAAGTATTATCGACAGCACATACTGCTAGAACAATGACTCTCACCCGAATGTATGGAAGTGATATCTCACTAGTAAATGGTGATATTTGCTTAAAGGGTTATTCTGAAAGATACGGATTAGGATTATTAAGAGATGAACGGATGTGGAATCAATCCACTGATATTGATTTAATGAGAATCATATTTCTAGGTGAAGAAATTGTTGGTGAAAATTTCTCTCATTATAGAGAGAAATATTTAAAAAGATTTACCGACATGGTTTATGACGTGTTTAAAGTAGGGACAGGAGAAATCGCTGTTGTTAGATTATTATGTATGCCCTATAACATGATCTTTACGAAAGATTTTAACACAGAGAATTTCTCTGAAAAATATAATTTAAATAATAAAGCTGTTAGTGATCGTGTTAACATTCTTGCGAATGAATCGGAAACATACCACGGTTGTCGGGGAGTGAGAGTTACCGTCCAAAGACAAGATATATGTGAGATCTGGTGCGAAGGTATTATTAAAGCAGCACACAAAGCACAAACCAATGATATTGATGTTACACTTCAAATTTTATTATCGATGGTTACCTTTCCAAAAGAGGTTTCTATGTTTATAGAAACTTTTGAAAAACTTGTACAATCATACGGTATTCAAGATTTAGTTCGTGGAGTATCTATAATGATTGAAACATCTGGTTCTTTCCATGTATTAGAAGATATTTTAGACGTTAAAGGAACAAATATAGAACTAAATGGTGCATTATTTGGGGGTAACGACTTTACTGCAGCGTGCCTTAATATGAATAGAGCAGACTCAGCTAAGTCTATTATTCCAGAGTACGTTAAATTAAATATAATGCCAAGTAGCCCATTTCAAATTATTAATGAACAAATTGTAGGAAAGTCAATTGTACAAGGCCTAAGAAGGACAAAACTTTTAAAACTATCGAACGAAAGAGAATATCTAATGGGTTTAGGCGGAGAGATAGCAGGTTCTTGGCAATCAGTAAAATGGCTATCTAAACATGCGGCTCCTCATGGATTAAATTATGTTTCAACTCCACCAGATAGAATATTATTTTCACTATTTGCAAGCGCTCAATCAGTTTTGCAAGCTTTATATAGTGACATTTCATAAATTTAAACGTTTACGCTATATATAGCGTAGACGTATTTTTTCAATTTCGAAAGGATGATCATTATGAATCTAATAATAGCCTTATTGCCTTTTATATCTATATTTGTACTTTTATTTGTTTTTAAACAAACATCACTCCGGTCTGGACTCTTATCTTACATTGTTACACTGCTTATTATTTTGGTATATCCTAGTTACCATATAACAGTAGAAAGTACTTTACATGCCTCCTTTAAAGGATTTTTAATTTCCTTTGTAGCAGCGTATGTTTTATTCTTTGGTATACTCTTTTTTCATCTAATTAATAATACTGGTGGAATTCGGGCGATTGCTTCATTTCTTTCAGAAGTAACAACTGATCAGATTTTGCAAGTCATTCTATTAGTTATAGGGCTTTCTCCACTTTTAGAATCAACGAGTGGCTTTGGAATAGCATTTATGATTGTAGCACCCATTTTAATTGCTTTAGGGTTTAGTCCTATGAAAGCAGCATCTATTGGACTTGTTAGTTTACTTGCAGTCCCCTGGGGAGCATTATCCACGGGAACAGTAATTGGGGCACAAATTGGGGGAATTCCCCTTCAGGAACTTGGTACAGGAACTGCAATTATAAGCATCCCTGTTTTTATTTATTTTTTATTAATTGCTGTTTATTTAGCTGGGGGTAAAGACGCAATAAAATATAGATGGAAGGAAATCTTTTTACTTTCAGTTATCTTTTCTATTTCAATATTTCTATTTAATGCTTTTGTTAGTGTTGAACTGGCCGGGGTACTCAGTTCATTGGTTACTAGTAGTATCGGGTTACTGGTTATAAAGATAAAAAACTCTTCATCATTAAAAATGATAAATGAAACCGTTATCGAAACCTCTGTATCTGAAAATAACGGTACAAATTTGAATATCATCAAGGTTATGAGTCCTTATTTAATACTTACCCTATTAATTTTCATTTCAAGACTTATCCCTTCAATAAAAAAATTTCTAGAATCACATTTTGTCATTGAATTACCTTCCTTTTCATTTTCATTAGCATTACTTTACTCACCAGGATTTTGGCTTTTTATTACATGTTTATATACCATATTCATTTTCAAAATCTCTAAAAGCATTATTTGGAGTTCGCTTAAAATTTCTATAAAACAATGGGTTCCCTTTGTAATTTCCACCACAGCATTTGTAGCAATTTCTCAACTAATGACTACAGCAAATATGACATTTGCGATTGCTAATGCTGCAGGTTTAATTTTCGGAAGTATGTTTATATTTGTCTCTCCTTTTATTGGAGGAATTGGAGGATTTCTTACGGGAAGTAATACAGGATCAAATGCTATGTTTACTCAACTACAAGTTGAAACTGCTAAGAAAACCGGATTGCCATTAAATTTAATTGCTAGTATTCAAAATACGAGCTCTTCTCATTCAACTATGGCCAGCCCCTCTAGAATTATGTTAGGTGCATCATTATGTGGAATTGAATCCGAAGAAAATCGTTTATTAAAAAAGATGTCCATAATAGTTCTTGGAGCAATATTATTAATAATCATTTTGACTGTTGGCTTTTTGGTTTTTGATTTTTGGTTTTAAATACAAGAGACCATTAAACATACTTATAAGTGGAACTTTAAGTTTATATTGATAAAAAAAGGTTACTATCATCTAAATAGGTCGACTTTATAGATAAAATCTCGCATAGTAAGCATAATCATTTGAAAACTTTAAAAAAGATATTGTTGATGAAAGGTTCTTTCAGCCATTTTAATAATAGGAAATGAGAGAATCTACCTAAAGTAGCCTGTGCTCCAGTTGAGCAAAGGCTTCTTTTTGACGAGTTTCTTCTATACATATAGAACTACATTAAAAGTCTCTTTCGTATTCTTTAACTAACTAATAAATAGTCGTCTTTTTAATGCCTAATTCCGCCATGGCGTTAACTGCTGAAATCTCACTTGCTTTCCAACGATCATACACTTCACTTCTTTAAACCCTTCCGTTACTTGGGCGTTCGGTCGGCCGAAGGGTACACCGTTTTGCAAAGCCACATTAATTCCTTCACGCTGCCGTTTTCGGCCCATTCCTCTTCTGCCATCCAGGAGAGGATTTGTAAAACAAGATCTGCGATGAAGGTCCCTAAACTATCCTTAAATTGAGTAGTGTCCAACAAAGGCATATCCATCACCACGATATCTGCTTGAATATTTTTTGTGATGTCATTCCATTCCTGGAGGATCTCTTCTTTATTTCTACCACCAGTGAATGAATGTAAAGGACATCACCTTTACGAATCAATCGTTTTAATAATTGATATTGAACTCGATTGAAATTTTTCCACTTTGTTTTTCTAAAAAGATAACCCGTTCATTGAGACCATTTTCCAACATAGCTTGACGTTGCCATCCTTCATTTTAACGAACGTTAAAATAAGAGGATTTTATTAAAAAAATAACCATTCGTAAAAGTGTACTTTTACGAACGGGTTTTTGATAGCTTTCTTGAACAATCAATCAGCTACCACTAGTACATCTAAATACCTCGTCTCGCGAAGAAGACGTTCAACAATGGAGCCTTCTTTTATTTCTTGCCACCTCGACCTAGCTGAATGACCTATAATTACTTGTGTTGCTTTTTTATTTTTTAATTGTCCCGTTATTTCTTTTACTACTAAACGCCGATGTGTGGCATGGTATATTTCAAATATCCCTCCTAATCGTTCCGTTAGAACCATGACTCTTTTCAATATGACTTCCTCTTCATTAGACAAGTTTTGATGGTCTTTTACATAAACAACAAACCATTGGGCCTTCAAACGATACGCTATTCGAAATCCCCTTCGTATTAAACGTTCTGAATCTTGACGTAAATTTACACAAACAAAAATGACTTCCTCTGTTCGCCAAGGTCCTCTTACGCCATTTTTCCGTTCATATGATTCCAACCGATCATCTACATCGTCTGCTAACTCACGTAATGCAAGCTCCCTGAGCGCAATTAGGTTTCCAGTTTTAAAGAAATTGCTTAACGACTGCTCTACTTTATCCATTGTATAAATGTTACCTTCTCGCATACGTTGTCTTAATGTCTTAGGCGAAATATCTATTAATTCCAGCTCGTCTGCTAAATGTAGGATCCGGTCCGGTACAGTTTCCCTTACTCGGACTCCAGAAATTTGTTCGACACTGTCATTTAAACTCTCTAAATGTTGAATATTCATAGTGGAAATAACAGAAATTCCTGCACTTAGTATCTCTTCTACATCCTCATACCGTTTAGCATTTTTACTACCCGGAATGTTCGTATGAGCTAACTCATCCACTAGTACTACTTCAGGATTACGCAGAATGATAGTATCAAGGTCCATTTCTTCCAAGGTTACATTTTTATATTGCACTTTTTTTCTAGGGATCATGTCTAAACACCCTATCTGATTCCCCGTATCCTTACGCCCGTGTGTTTCTAGTAAGCCAATGACTACGTCGATTCCATTTTTCCTTAATTGATTGGCTTCCCTTAACATAGTATATGTTTTTCCTACTCCAGGAGCAGCACCAATATATACTTTTAAGGTACCTCTTTTAACTTTTTGTATCTTCTCTTTTAATTCGGTTGAAGATAGCCTGCGATAGGGATTTTCTTTTTTCCTCTGTGTTTGAATAGCAGGTATGATCCGTTCTCCTTCCACTTCAGCTCGGTCTGCAACAACAAATACATCAATATTCTTTGTTATACGTAAAATCCGATTGACGATGGATCCATGAATAATCTCTTCCCAACGAGTTCTTTTAGACTGACCAAGTATAATTCGAGTGACATTATGCAATAAAGCATAGGCCACAATTTCTTCAGCAATGTTTTCCTTACTGATAGATATTTCTTCAAACGTCCCATCTAATTTTTTTATTAATTTCCCAATTGATCGTTTAAATGTGGCTTCTACTTTGGAAAGTGATTTTTGATTAGGGATAAAACAAGTAACTAATAAATCACTGCCTAATCGCTTGGCAATTTGATCTCCCCTTCGGATTAAAATGGAACCATTCCAATGATATTGAGCACATACTAAGATTCGCTCTGAAGCACCAGAGGGACCAGATAACCCTTTACGCTCTCGATATTCGTATAAATCATCCTCTACCTCCCCTGCCAGGAAGCGAAGGGATAATTCCCTAAGTACAGCTAAGTTATGTCTTTTAAAAAGGTGAGCATGTCCTTTTACTTGCTCATGTTTTTCATCTAAATCTCCTTCTTGTAGACGTTTTAGGATAGCTTCGGGGGTTACGTCCAATAATTTCACTTCATCAGCGTGAGAAAGCGTATCCTCTGGCACAGTATTACTCACATGAATTGGGAGTCCCGTGAGATGTTCTGCTACTTCTTTAACACCGGCAAGTTCATAAATATTTATGGTTGTAATGACACTGATTTTATTGTCAATTAACTCCTGTACATCTTCTAGTCTTGTAGCGTTTTTGGCAGAAGGTCTGTTTTTATGAGCAAGCAGGTCTACCAACACAACTTCAGGGTTTCTTGCGAATATTTCATCCAAGTCTAAATCATGCTTAGTCTCTCCTTTAACTTCCCATTCGATAGCTGGAATGATTTCAAGACCTCCCACTTGTTCCAAGGTTTTCGGACGATTAGATGCGCTAATAATACCGACAACGACATCAATACCTCGCTTTTTCAAATCGTTTCCTTCAAGAAGCATATGATAGGTTTTGCCTGAACCACTGACTGCGCCAAGTATAATTTTCAGCCGGCCCTTTTTTATTTTTAATATGGAATTCAATATCTCATCTGGGGTTTTTCTTCGGAATTGTTCTAACATAATACTGACCTCCTAAATCCAGTTCAAGGTTAAAAGGAGAGTGAAAAACTCTCCTTTTCAAAAGTTATTTTAGTTGGTCCAATGCTATGTTTAATTTTAATACATTCACTCGGGGGTCTCCAAAAACTCCTAATGACCGTCCTTCCGTATATTTATCAACAAGATTAAATATACTTTTTTCAGATACACCTCGCTCTTTAGCAATGCGTGATACCTGAATTTTCGCCCCTTGGGGTGAAATATTTGGATCAAGGCCCGAACTAGAGTTTGTCAGTAAATCAGCAGGTATCTCCTCTTGTTTGACAGTAGGGTTCTCTTTTAAAAATGTTGCCAAATCTTTTTTTGTGCGCTTGATCATGTCCTCATTGGATGGGGCATAATTGGGTGTACCTGAGCCTGCCGCATCATATTCTATAGAAGAAACACGACCATGAAAGTAACCTGGGTCCTTAAAAGATTGACCAATTAGTTCAGAACCTATGATTTTTCCTGATTCGTTTTTTATTAAACTGCCATCTGCTTTTGCAGGCATAATGACTTGAGCAACACCTGTCATTAGCAATGGATAGGCAATTCCACACATAACAAGTAGCACCAGAACTACGCGTATATTTTTCAACATGGATTCTCACCCTTACTTTTGATTTTAAGCTAAATGAAACATGACTAGGATTACATCGATAAGTTTGATTCCTATGAAAGGAACTATCACTCCACCTAATCCGTATATGAACAAATTCTTGGTTAATAATCTTGAAGCACTCATAGGAACGTATTTTACACCCTTCATTGCCAATGGTATGAGAAGGGGGATAATAACAGCGTTAAAAATTAAAGCTGATAAAATAGCACTTTGTGGTGTAGCCAGATTCATAATATTTAGAGCCTTCATCTGCGGAATGGCCAACATAAACATAGCTGGAATGATCGCAAAGTATTTAGCCACATCATTCGCAATACTGAAGGTTGTCAAGGCACCCCGTGTCATGAGTAACTGTTTCCCGATGGCCACTACCTCGATAATTTTTGTAGGGTCAGAATCCAAATCCACCATATTCGCGGCTTCCTTCGCTGCGACGGTTCCTGTATTCATCGCCAATCCAACATCAGCCTGGGCCAATGCAGGGGCATCATTCGTTCCATCTCCCGTCATGGCCACAAGTTTGCCTTGTGCTTGTTCCTGTTTAATGACAGAAATTTTATCTTCAGGCTTGGCTTCGGCAATAAAATCATCTACTCCGGCTTCTTTAGCAATGGTATTAGCAGTCAATGGGTTATCACCGGTACACATAACGGTTTTAATTCCCATTTTCCGCAATTCATCAAAGCGTTCCCTCATGCCTGGTTTTACTGTATCCTTCAAGTAAATGACACCCAGCACACGGTTTCCTTCTGCAACAACTAGTGGCGTACCACCCGCAGATGCGACTTCATTAGTAATGCTCTCTAAATCCCCAGGTACTTTTTCACCTTGTTGCTGTAAATATTGTCTTATTGAATCAGCAGCACCTTTTCTGATTTTTCTACCATCAGAAAAGTCTGTACCACTCATCCGAGTTTCAGCCGTGAACTCAATTCCTACTGTCCCGGTTTTATCTAATTCTTTATCAGATAAACCGGCTTTTTTAGCAAGTTCGATGACAGATCGGCCTTCAGGCGTTTCATCGTGTAATGATGAATGAACAGCCACTTTATTTAACTCAGCTTGGCTTATCCCCTTAACCGGTAAAAAAGCTGAAGCCATGCGGTTCCCATGGGTGATCGTTCCTGTTTTATCAAGGATTATGGTATTAATGTCACCAGCTGCTTCGACAGCTTTTCCCGACATGGCAATGACGTTAAATTGAGTAACCCTATCCATACCCGCTATCCCAATGGCAGACAATAGGCCCCCAATGGTTGTTGGTATCAAACAGACCAGTAATGCAACTAAGGTTGCTATGGGTAATGTGACTTTAATATAAGAAGCAATTGGTACTAGTGTAGTGCAAACAAGCAAAAAGATAAGGGTCAAACTAATAAGCAGGGTACTCAGTGCAATTTCGTTAGGTGTTTTTTGCCTTTTAGCTCCTTCTACGAGGTTAATCATTCGATCAAGAAAGGATTCACCTGGGTCTGAAGTAACGATAATTTTGATAAAGTCACTGATGACTTTCGTTCCTCCAGTTACAGAACAGAAGTCCCCACCAGATTCTTTGATTACAGGAGCTGATTCGCCAGTAATTGCGGACTCATCTACTGCGGCTACTCCTTCAATTACATTACCATCGGTTGGGATTAAATCATTGGTTTCCACCAAGACAATATCGCCTTTACGAAGTTCTGTGGCTTCCACAACCATTATAGAACCATCTTTTTGCCATAACTTTGCCTTGGTATCCTGTTTCGTCTTTTTCAGGCTTTCGGCTTGCGCTTTACCCCGCCCCTCTGCTAATGCTTCGGCAAAGCTAGCAAAGAGTATTGTAACAAGCAGTATTACGCTTACGGCTATGTTATAACCCCTATCCGATGTTCCTCCAAAAAAGTTTGGGAATATGGATAGTAAAAGAGTGATTACAAATCCTATTTCAACTACAAACATGACAGGATTTCGAGCCATTATTCTTGGATCTAATTTTTTAAAGGCATCTTTTATAGCTTGCCAGACAATTTCCTTATTGAGAGTCCCTTTACGCGTTGTACTCATTGAGAATACTCCTTTTCTTCATTATCTAATTGTGAGCCATTCTGCTACTGGTCCGAGTGCAATTACTGGGAAGAACGTCAAAGCGCCAATAACTAATACCGTTGCTAAGAGAATGACCAGGAAAGTGCTATTATCTGTCTTAAACGTTCCAATCGTCTCGGGAACTCGTTTCTTTGTAAGTAATGAACCTGCGACAGCGATTAGTGCAATCATAGAAAAGTAACGGCCAAACAGCATGACTAAGCCGGTGGATAGATTCCAAAATGGAGTGTTATCCCCTAAACCTTCAAATCCGGAGCCATTATTAGCTGCTGAAGAGGTAAACTCATAAACAACCTGCGAAATTCCATGAAAACCCGGATTAGAAATAGCCGAAGTGCCCATTTGTGTAGCTAAAGCAATGGCCGACGGAACTAAGATGATTAATGGATGTAAAAGGATGGCAATCGCTATTAGTTTCATTTCCCTACCTTCAATTTTCTTACCTAAAAACTCCGGCGTTCGTCCAACCATCAACCCGGCAATGAATACAGCCATTATTGCGTACATAAGAATATTGACCGTCCCTACTCCATCACCGCCAAACACACAGTTCAACATCATCTCTGCCAATGGCACTAATCCTCCAAGTGGAGTAAGCGTATCATGCATATTATTGACTGTACCTGTAGTAGCTGCTGTCGTAACGGCTGTAAAAAGGGCACTCTGTGCGATTCCAAACCGCACCTCCTTCCCTTCCATACTTCCATTCTCTTGAGAAATCCCTATTCTCTCTAATGCTGGATTTCCATTTTGTTCGCTGAAATACGTAACACCTAAGAACACAAGGAACATTAATCCCATTGCTAAAAAAAGAATCCAACCTAATTTCTTGTTTTTTGCCATATATCCAAACGTTAATGGAAGGGCAACAGGTATCAGAAACATTGATAAAATCTCTAATATATTGGTGAAACCATTAGGATTCTCAAAGGGATGTGCCGAGTTGACACCAAAAAATCCACCGCCATTTGTCCCTAAATGTTTAATAGACTCTAACGCAGCTACTGGCCCACGTGCAATATTCTGCTTCGCACCTTCCAATGTAGTTGCAATGGCCGTAGGATCAAGGGTTTGCGGAACCCCTTGAGATACTAGGACAAGACCGATTAAGATAGATAACGGCAGTAGTACCCGGGTGATGGAACGAATTAAATCCACATAAAAATTCCCCATACTGAACTGCCCGGTCAGGCCTCTGAAAAAAGCCATACATAACGAAAGACCGGTAGCTGGTGTCGTGAACATCAAAAATATGATGACGACCATTTGCGATAAATAAGAAAGTCCCGATTCCCCGCTGTAGTGCTGTAAATTGGTATTGGTAAGGAAGCTTACAGCAGTATTGAATGCCAATAATGGATCCATGTTGTCTATCTTACTTGGGTTACCCGGTAAAATTCCTTGAAATCGAATGATCATGTACGAAATAATAAACATGACTAAATTACTCAATAGTAGTGCCTTTACATATTGCTTCCAGTTCATATCACCGGTATTAATACCAGATAATTTATAAATGCCCCTTTCTAACCATCCAAACATCCGATCTTGTTTTGTTGTTTCAAGGGAATAAACATTAGCTAAATATTTCGCCAGTGGTATTGCCAGGATAATGACGAGTGCCAATACCAGACCGATTTGTAAAAAATCCATTTGCATTTCCTCCGTTTTGTAGCTATTAATATTTTTCCGGGTAAATTAAAGCATGAATTAAATACAACGAAAGTGCTCCAACAATAAATAATAAAAACATCGTTTCTACTCTCCTTTTTCTTCTATAACTTTGTTACAAAAATGGATAAATCCAAAAAATGTTAAGAATGAAAAAGCTGTAAGTGAAACTGATATAAGATCCATTGACGTCTCTCCTTCCAAACTATAAAAATTTCAAACTAAAATGTACTCACCCCCTTTGAGTTTCTTAAAGAAACTAGGTTCCACTTGTTAGCAGCCAGTTATAGCTGTAACATTCTGGTTTACTGAAGATGACAAAATCAGCTCCCATTTTTTATATAGACTAGAATATTGATGATCATGAGTGACAACAAAAAACCTATAAGATTTGAACTCTGAAAATATTTTCACAAGATTAATTCCATCAAACAGAGAATTAGGGAATAGATAAACACAGTTATCCTGCTCTGATTTATGAACCATTTTTCCATCACATTCCTTCAGGTTTCTTGTAGGCTTAAACCATTCTTCATCATAGTCTACAGTTTCTACATTACTTGTATCCGTGTGGGTGGCCCCTATACTTTCCTTTACAGATATAAATAATTTTCCTTTTCCAACAAGCAGCACTTTTCCCATACAATCCACCCCATTAGTACTTTCTCTTATTAATTTTCAATCTGCATTCTTTCTGGGGAAGAGAAGCCTGCCAGTTGATAACATAAAAAAATAGACCAATGCTTACTCTTTCCCCATGTATGCAGCCATGCAGTAGCTATCCATATCCCCGCGTTAATAAATACGATTCACGCATCGGTTATTGGATTAATTGCAAAGCAAACATATAAAATTGGAGAAAAAGTACTCATTGGTCTACTTATCACCCAGCAAGCTTTACAGCTCTCTGTGCGATCTGTCTTCCAAGACACCTTTTCGTTTATAGGCATAATAAAAAGACCTACGGAAATGACAGGTTGCTATCTTGCTACAAACATAACAAAAAAAGCCTCCTGAATTAAGGTGGTCTTATGACCTCCTTCGCTTTAGCCGACGAAGTTAGCTGACGGGTAGGATGGCGAAAGAGTATCTCATCCCTTCTGCAAATGCAGAATTAACCCCAAAAATAGTGGGTCCTCCGTTCTCAATTTCTTGAGATTTGGCCGATATCAAATTGTTATTTATGTGGATTATTCTACGCTCATCATTAAATGTTTGTAAACCTCATAAAATCACGATATTAATTCAAAATCGACCAAATAAAGTCATTTTAGTCCGAATAAGTCATCAAAAGCTAACTTTACTTAATAATTCTAGTGATTACATTTTTTTATAGGTTTGTAAACTTACATTGACAATAACTAAGGTTGGGCATTATGATAAATCCCATAAATTCCCGAGATAAAATGGAGGCATTATGTTAAATCCAAAAAAGAAACTTGAAGCAGAAATAAGTGCAGCATTTATTAAGTTCCAGCGTGATCTGATAGGCAGAGGACCACAGGAAGCAAAAACATATATAATTAATGACATGTTGATTACTCGTTTTAAAGGGGTCCTGACTGTGGAAGAAAAGCATCTTGTCAGTCACAATTCCGGCAAAAAACTTGTAAAAAAAATGCGCTCGCTTCTTCGTGAAATGTACACTAAGGATTACGAAAAAATAGTTGAAGATCATACTGGATGTAAAGTTCTTTCTTCCCATAGTGATATTAGCACTAAAACAGGTGAAAGAATTGAAGTTTTTATACTGGATAAAGATTTAGAGAGGTAATTAGAAACCATCAAATAATACTGTTTAAGTTACATGAATTATCATTTTTATAAAATTTATATATATATTTTAGGTTAGAAGGCTCGCATGTTGTAAGTCGCAACAGATCGCCAACAGCTTCATAGTGCTTTCTAATTCGATGAAAGGTTAAAATAATGATAGGTAGAAATACCAATACCTACAAAACCTGTGGAATTTAGTAAAAAAAGAACATCATTGTGATGATAAAGTTAATTAACCCGCCAATTGAATTAATAATTAGTTTTGGAATCCAACCTTTAGGTTTTTCTCTAACCCATTTAAGCATCATTCCTGTTTGGGATAAGGGAAAAGGGATAAATACTCCAACAGCGTAAAAAGGTATCAGATGATCTGTTTCTCCTTTGAACACAATGATTAAGAGCTAGCATCTTCTTTTAAAGCTTTAAGGATTTTC
Organism: Peribacillus sp. YIM B13482; assembly: GCF_042787975.1. NCBI lineage: Bacteria > Bacillati > Bacillota > Bacilli > Caryophanales > Bacillaceae > Peribacillus > Peribacillus sp. YIM B13482. The sequence continues at coordinate 9,299 of NZ_JBHZPF010000037.1, read as the reverse complement.
TCTATTGTTCGTACAACTTATCCAATTTTGTGGTCCTACTGGTGACTATGTTTGTTTAGCAGTTTCAAAATAAACAGGACATTTGTCGGAAGGGGAATATAAAATCTGAGGGGAACTAGTAAGGTGTATTGAAAATAAAAAAGAGGGAGATGGCGCTTTGAAGAAATTACTTACCTGTTTGATAGTATTAGCAATAGTCCTGGGGATATCTTTTTCCACTGCTTCAGCATCTGCCGGAGGATTTCACCACCCGCAAAGCTGGGATAAAAACTCGATTTTGCGGAAGGACACTCATGGGGTGGAAGTCAAAAATATGCAGTATATCCTCAATGTCATGGGTTTTTATACTGATTCAGCAGTGGTTGACGTTGATGGGATTTTTGGGCCGAAAACCGAAGCGGGTGTAAAGAAATATCAAAAAGAAAACCATCTGATAGTGGATGGTGTGGTTGGCCCCAAGACGTGGACCAGTTTCTCGCAATATATTAAAAAGAATGGCGAGAACACCTATGGAGCAGGCGGGTACATGGGTCTCAGAATCAAATGGAAGTACGACGATTCTTCTTATACATCAGGCTCAAAAGCCTATATTTACGGTAATGGAGATACATTAAGTGACCAATATCGCCTGTATGCGAATTAAAAACTCAGGTAGGAGGCCCTTATTAGTTAAATGAGGCTAAAAGATAGGTCCTCCGCTTCTAAGCGATGTCAATGAAGGAGAGAGGGATAATTCTTTTAAAATTCTCCTTTCTATTAGTTTCAGGTTAATTGTAAAAAGCCGATGATTCCTACGAAAGAATCATCGGCTCTATTCATTCAGAACTATGCGCTTTCCTCCAACCTAATTTGAAGGAAATAAGATTAACCTTTACTTAAGACAAGAGATCATAAGGTTAATGAAGCAATTTTTCACAAAAGGGAAGCCCCTTCTTCTCATTCTGAAGAGGGGGCTTCCCTTTTGTTGTAAAGAAAGAAAGCTGCCTCTGCAATTTCTTTTAATAAAGCACCTGTGGTTCAAAACCTTTCAAGACTCCCCAGTAGTGAGCAGGCTTTTTTTCAACATTTGTATATGATCATGAGAAATGGGAATTAATTGTATCTTCAACTTTCTTTAACATACCTTTATATGAGTCTTCATCAAGGTAACCAATACTTCCGAATAGTAAATGTTCCACAGGTTCTATTCCAGTGAAATCGAATATCCCAATGTCGGAGGTAACTTTCAAGCCTGCTGTCATACCCACCTTATCGTAAACCTCGTTAGGCGCTCCATGTGTATTGATAATAAAACCCTTTTTACCTTTTAATAACTTAATTACACCTTCTTCTCCAGCAGAATAAGCAAACCCAAATGCAAATACTCGGTCTACATACCCTTTAAGAATTGCTGGAAGACCAGTCCACCATATAGGGTAAATAAATGTTATAACATCTGCATCCGTAATAAATTCTTGTTCCGTTTTAATATCATTTGGAGTATTTCCTGCTTTCATAGCTGCTGTATCTTCTGGTGTCAGTACAGGTTGAAAATCAAGTGCATATAAATCACGGACAACAACTTCGTGACCATTTTTCTTTAATGCATGAACTGCTGTTTCCAAAATAGAGTGATTTAAGCTTTCAGGGTTTGGATGTGCATTAACAACTAGGTGCTTCATTTTAAATATCCTCCAAGTATTCAATAATTTTCATTAGATTATTAAACTTTACCTAATATTATAGTGTTAGACATTTTTTTAAAAGTAGTCATTTTCTTATAACATAGTCACAAAAATAGTACCATTGAGAATGATATGCATTAATTATGGTTTTTATTATCAATCCAAACAAAGGAAATTGAGTTCGTGGAATATAAAAGGCCTGGGAGCCTTTATGAAAAAAAGAGGATTTATGGACTATTCAGAAGAAACTGTTTCAGATATTTTTGTATACAGGAAACATAATTACAACAGACCAATGACGTTAGAACTAGAATACCATCACGTGAATTATATTCCTCACTACTATATTAGACTTATTATCAACAAAGCCAATGGTTTTCTACATCATTTGCTCCCTTATTTAATTTTCCGAGTACTGATATTACCTCTTTATTAGCTACTCTATCCTGCCATTTAGTTGCAATGACATCTGGGGACTTAATAAAAAAACAGTCAAAAATGACTGCTCTTCTTTATGGTTATAGTGTGACTGAACAGGATCCAATTTCATTTCCACCCCAGTTTAGTGAAAGCTTGTCTTGATCTGAAAGAGGACCGACGCCACTTGGAGTTCCGGTAAAAATAATATCTCCTTTTCCAAGCCCAAAATGCTCTGCTGTAAACTCGATTATCGTTTGCAAATCAAAAAGTAAGTCTTTAATATTTCCGACTTGTACACGCTCTCCATTTTTTAAAAGAGAAAAATCTAATTGTTCACATGCTTCGACACCCTGAAATGGAATAAAATCACTAACAACCGCTGAATTTTTAAATCCTTTAGCCAAAAGCCAAGGATGCTGTTTTTGCTTTAACTGTGCTTGAACATCTCTAAGTGTTAAATCCAACCCAATGGCCATAGCATCAACTATTTCATCTACTTTCATTCCTGTTTGGAACTGCTTTGCGATATGTATGACAAGTTCTGTTTCATAGTGAATGGAACCCTGATTACTTGGCAACGTAATTAACTGGCCATTTGCTTCTGCAAGTGAATGAGTTGGTTTTGAAAATAAAAAAGGGGAAGTTGGGATTTCATTATTTAATTCTTTTGCATGTAAAGCGTAGTTTCGACCTACACAATAGATATTTTTAATGTCTTTCATTACTAAACTCACTCTTTTCTTTAAATGTAATTTCATGCTAAAAAATGTAATGATTCGATAGTAACAGGAACATACTCTAATAATCTTAAATATATTTTATATTTTTCTGACTTTTTATACAACCGTCCTAACTATTAAAGAAGACCAAATTGAATAACATAATTCGTTTTATCAAGTATGTTCGACGATGTTAGGATTTATATTTTTTCAAGAAGTAAAGGCCATGGCTTCTGAGTAGAAGCCATGCATATATATAAAATGAAGCAGACTCCCCATAGGGGGAAGCCTGCTCAAAGTCTTAAGAGCTTGTTATTCCTCTTGTTCAACATGTAGCCAATGCATTCCCTGCCACATTGTTGCAGTTCGAGTCAGATGATATGGATCCTGCTCCAGGTATTTTCTCTTCCTGTCATATATTTATCTAAAATCCAGCCGTTCACATTAAACATAAGAAAGGAAGCGAGATATGGAATGGACATCAAGGCACTTACTGACAACAAGTCTAACCCTTTACTTACCAAATAAGAAGGCATCCAGGAAATCATAACCCAACTCACGATATTGGAAAAAATTCAGTAAAGAAGATCTTCCAAAAATTATTTGTTTTACATACCTTGTTTCGTTAAAAAGAACGACTTTTCTTATCGCCCACAAATACCAGGAATTCTAATTATAACGAATTAAGAATTTTTATCTTGAAAATGGTAGAGCAAGAAGTGCTGTTTTGCGAGAAAATGCGGTGTATACGGCATGTCGTTTCGCAGCCAAGAAACTATAGTGCCTATCAATGCTGAAGATCCGTGCCAAATAGCTATATCCTTTTGAATTCCTGCTTTATAAAAGAAAGAATCATTTCCCAAAACCTCTAACCTTGCAGTTATTATTTCAGTTAGCATATTTAACAAGCGTTCAGTAAAGATAGGTACCCTCTTCGAACCTAATATCACTTTATAAAATTTAGCATGTTTAGCAATATGATCAAGCATCCGCACCAGCATTACAAAATCCGTATCGTCGGCAGCACCCTCGTTCACAGGCTGACTGTTCACAGCGGGCTGAATATCTTCAATCATATCATCAGCCATTTTTTCTAACATATCGGGTATATCCCGATAATGGAGGTAAAACGTAACACGGCTAATTGTAGCGCGCTCCGCTATGCGGCTAACAGACATTCTCTCAATATCCATTTCCTGCAGCAAATCAATAAAAGCCTCTTTTATTAAAAGCCGCGTACGAAGAATTCGGGGATCTGTATGACCCTTGTAATTATCCATCATTTTACTTTTCCTTTCTCTTGGTATTAAAATATACAATTTCTTTAGGTAATGTACTATATTCCCCAAATAAACAACACAATTAGGTTTAGTGTAAACTAATTTACATTTTGCATTTTATTGTAAATTGTAAGAACGGGAATTCCTAACTATAATCTGTTTTATGCAGTGTTAATTATCTTACACATTGTAAAATAAATCTAGTGAGAAATAGAAAGGAAGTTTGTAGGTTGAGTAAAGGTATCAATACAACTAGTAGGTCGATTAAAAAAGGACCTATCTTGTTCATTATGATTTTGGGGGCTTTTCTAGCCACGCTAAATCAGACAATCATGAGCGTTGCAACCCCAGAACTAATGGTTGATTTTAATATTTCGGCGGCAACTGCACAATGGCTGACAACTGGCTATTTGCTAGTGAATGGTATTCTAATTCCAATCACAGCGTATTTCATGCGAAGGTTCACCACCCGCCAGCTTTTTCTAGCTTCGATGCTAATCTTTCTTGCAGGTACGATAGTATCTGCTGTAGCAACAACCTTTCCGGTTCTTTTGACTGGGCGCATGATTCAGGCAGCGGGAGCTGGCATTATTATGCCACTACTTACGAATGTCATTTTCACAATCTATCCTCCCAATAAAAGAGGTGCAGCCATGGGAATGGTAGGCTTTGCAATCATTTTTGCGCCTGCCATCGGTCCTACTCTAGCAGGATATATCCTGGAAAACTATGAATGGGAATTAATGTTCTACGGCATGATTCCGTTTACCCTTTTGGTGATTATCTTCGGCTTCATTTACCTGAAGAACGTCTCGGAACAAGTTATCACCAAGATGGACATTATAAGTGTAATCCTTTCTACTATAGGGTTTGGCACTCTGTTATATGGCTTCAGCCGAGCCGGCAGTGAAGGCTGGTCCAGCAGTGAAGTGCTTGTATCTATTGCCGTAGGAGTCTCAGCACTTGGACTTTTTACCCGGAGGCAGTTAACTTCTCAGAATCCCCTGTTGGATCTGCGGGCCTTCAAGTACAATATGTTCTCCCTTACAACCATTATCAACATTGCGGTTACCATGGTTATGTATGCAGATATGATGTTGCTTCCACTGTACTTGCAAAGTGCACGCGGCTATACAGCTTTAGAATCCGGATTGTTACTTCTCCCCGGTGCGCTTGTGATGGGCTTCTTAATGCCAATTACAGGTAGGCTGTTTGATCGATATGGTGCAAAATGGCTGTCCATAATTGGGTTAATAATTACGATTATTACAACTATCGGCTTTATTGATTTGACAGATTCAACTAGCTATACCTATTTAGTTCTCATGTCTACGGGCCGTCGAATTGGAATGGCGCTGATGCTTATGCCTATTCAAACAGCAGGTTTAAATCAATTGCCTTCAAGCTTGACTGCTCATGGCACAGCAATTTCCAATACCATTAGGCAAGTAGCAGGCGCAGTTGGTACTTCCCTTCTTGTAACAGTAATGACGAACCGCACCGAAACACATTTTAAGGAAATGATGTCCACTGGCGGAAATATGGCAAGTCAAAAACATATGATAACAGAAGCCACCATTCAGGGCATTAATGATGCTTATGTTGTAATTATCGGAATTGGACTAATTGGATTAATTCTTTCGTTTTTTATAAAACGTGTGGGGCAAGTCTCTGAGGAAGATTCTGGTGCTAAAATACAAAAAGTTATGATCAAAGAGACTTAAGAAATCATAATGTCAATCACTGAATGAAAAATAAAGAATTCCGAACAATTTATTAGTGATCATGCTTGTAGTGAATCTGTTCTAAATATTCATTGGTAGTATGGGATTAGCTATGTGATTTAATCACCTAGAACTGAGCAGACACCATGTCTATAGTTGTTTCCATGTATTGAATATAAAAGTTGATTTGCTATAAGCATGATTATTTATAAAGTATGTATCAATTTTGAAGGAGGAATAGTATGGATAAAGAAGTACTTTTATATCAATAAAGAAGCCCTTGAATATAGATCGCAAAAACTTTCCGATATTCAGGAAACACTTGATCTAAAGTGGGATGAAACGGAAGTTTAGCTTCCACATACATATTTATTACGATTTCCTGTTGTCTTGTCAAATTCCGAAGGTCTAAAAACTGATTTCCTCTAATCTTATGAGGTTCTAAATCCACATCCAGACCAACTACCTGAATTCATTATTTTTTCTCCGCTACTAATTAACCAGCAGCCCAAGTACTCCATGTAGTGTCATAGCTTCGCTTGTTATGGCCGATCTTATAATACGAACGTACCTGTTAGGGGAACATAGACGCATATATCATAAACTAATATTTAACAAGGCTACCCCGAATACATCTATCTCACAAAAGAATAAAGTCAATATTAACAGTTTCAAAACCATCTGCTCGAAGTCGTGAGTTAATCTGTCCTCGATGATACTGACCTTGCAATGCTACGACAGAGCCTAATTTGATATTTGCACCTTCAAGCACCTTTTGGATTCGGTTATTCTGTCATTCACGGTCCACCGATTCTTAACCCCTGATTCCCGTATATTAAATGAGTCCATTTGGTACCCTACTATATCAAAATATCCGAATGTTAACTAAAAAAAGTAAGCGGACAATATTGACCGCTTAAAGGAATTTTTTAATTATATTTTCTTTTGCTTCATTATACTTATATTGGTAAATCGGTCTCCCTATGGTTCCATAATGAACTTGAACATAAAGAGCATCCATGTCACTCAAAAATTTTAAATACTTTCTTACCGATACCCTTGAGATGCCGACACGGCCTGCGATCTCTTCAGTTGAAAACGGAGACCCACCCATGCTTTGTGCTGTTTCCCATATTATTTGTAACGTACCTTGTGTCAATCCTTTCGGCAGTTCTTCTGCCATTACTCTAGGATTCTTGTGAAGGATTTGCCGATCTAACTCCTTTTGACTTAATACATGCTGATTTTTCATAAACATGAATTTCTCTCGATAGGCTGATAAAGCTTCATTAAATCGGTCAAATTCAAAGGGCTTAATTAAGTAATCAACTGCTCCGTACCGCAGTGCTGTTTGAATCCTATTCATATCCGAAGCAGCTGTAATAAAAATTACATCTGCTTTCATCCCTGTTTCCCTTATAAGCAACAACAAATCCAATCCATTCATCCCAGGTATAAAAATATCTAGTAAAATTAAATCGATTGTCTGTTTCTCCAATAGGTTTAAAGCTTCATTTACAGAAGAAACAACAGACACTAGCTGAAATCCTTCTACTTGCTCCAGATAGCGTTTGTTAAACTCCGCTACCATCGGATCGTCCTCTACGATGAGCACACGTATCATTCTGTATCACCCTTGCAATCATATGGTATATAAACAACAAATCTCGTTCCTTGAGATGGCTTAGAGGAGATTTCTAAATCTCCACCAAGCCTTTCCAGGCTTTGACTGACTAAAAAAAGTCCTAATCCCCTTTCTTTTCCCTTAGTAGAAAATCCTCTATCGAACATATAATCTTGCGTTCCCTTTTCCATCCCGACTCCGGTGTCCTTTACTTCGATTGTTAAAATATCATCTCCGTAATCAAAATGCACTTCTATTTGCTTACGCGGACAGCTTGTTAGTGATTCTAGAGCATTGTCGATTAAATTCCCCAATATTGTAATTAGCTCGTGGGACATATAAGAATTAAGCGGCTCAGGCACTTGACGTTCACTCGTTATATTTAACTCCGCATCGGCTTCACGAGCATGACTTAATTTTCCTATCAGAAATCCTGCCAGGACAGGATCTTTTATATTTCTGGTTATAGCATCAATTTCATTGTTTCGATGATTTACCAATTCCTTTATATAATTTAACAGTTGATCATGATAACCCATATGTGACATTCCTAAAATTACATGCAGCTTATTCATAAACTCATGAGATTGAGCACGGAGCGCCTCTGCATACGAACGTACCCCAGTCAATTGTTCAGCCAGTTGTTGAATTTCTGTTTTATCACGGAATGTCGAAACTGCTCCCACTATCTTGTCATTTAAAAAGATCGGCACACGGTTTACCACCAAAGTGATACCGTTTAAAACCATCTCTTCGTCTAACTCGGTTTTCCCGGTCTCCAATATCCAGCACAGTCTTGAGTTCGACAAGTATTCTTCCAGTTTCATTCCCAACGGGTCTTGAGTTAACCCTGCCTTATTGAATAAACGTAAAGCCGTTTTGTTTACCAGTGTAATCCGGGACTCCTGGTCAACGGCTATAATTCCCTCCCTTACTGATTGCAAGATAGCATCTCGCTCTTGAAATAACTTAGCTATAGCAAAGGGCTCCAGACCAAAAAGAATTCTCCTGACATACCTTGCCAATAGTATAGCACCTAAAATACCCGCTGCTATTCCAAATAAGGTTCCCGTATAGGTATTTTTTCGACCTTGACTTACTGCTTTTTGAACGTCATTTAAGGAAATACCTACCGCTACAACACCTAGCTGCTTACCCTTACGGTCGAAAATTGGTGTAAAGGAACGAAGGGATGTCCCTAAAGTGCCCTTTGATACAGAAATATGTTCTTTTCCATGTAAGGCAATCGTCTCATCCCCGCCGACGAATTGCTTTCCTATCTTGGCAGGATCGGGATGCGACTTACGGATTTTATTCATATCCATCACCACAACAAATTGTACATTAGTAAGACGGCGGGTTTCCTCTGCAAACTCTTGAATAGAACTTTCCTTTTCTTGCTTACCCAAAGTTTCCGTTACAAGTTGTGAATGTGCTACCATACGCGCCACATTGGTTGCTTTTTCTTCCTGATCCTTTTCTATGCTCGCCGCTATTGTTCTACTGATTAATAAATCAGTCACGAGCAATGAAAGAGCTACTACACTACAAACCAATATCGTTATTGTCGCTTGTAGGGTCCACTTTCTTCCTTTCATAATTTCTCTCCCCACTCTCTTGGAACCCATGACACTGTATCCCTTGCAAGCTGTCATTTACCAGCATTTTCATAATCCTGAATATTTTTTTGTTAGCCATACCTAATTGGCCTATAGCTTCAATCATATTAGTATACCCACCAGCAAAATAATACAAAAGTGGTAAAACCTAAAGATTTATAAGTCTTATAACTAGGCTGTTTTCACATACTTTGTTGCTATTTACCAGGTAGTGAGTTGTGGTTGATTTCCCCTCCAGATGCTCGCTTT